>DAOWMA010000057.1 GCA_030643345.1 Spirochaetaceae bacterium | reverse complement strand
TTTCCCAAATAGGCTTTTGCGATGTGATCTATTTTTACGATTGCCTGGTCGGAAGCAAGCTTCCTGCTCGGCTATGCGTCCTGAGCCTGGCTATTTTGCGCCAGGTAGCAGCCCTCTATTAGAGAAGAGCTGCTTATAAAATTCAAAATGTGAGACAGCGCAAAAAGCTGCAAAGCGCTTTGAATAGGATTCCAGGAAAATTACAGGAGAAAAATTATGTCTGAATACAGTTTTGATGCAGTTATTTTTGATCTTGACGGAGTTATTACTCAAACTGCCAGAGTACACAGCCTTGCATGGAAAAGGATGTTCGATAATTATTTAAGGCTGCGAAAGGACAAATATGGTGGGCCCTTTAAAGAGTTTACCCATGAAAATGATTATCTTCCCTTTGTTGATGGAAAACCAAGATACAAAGGTGTTGAATCCTTCCTTGTTTCCCGGGGCATTAATCTTGACTTTGGAGCTCCATCAGACTCTCCCGATACAGAAACTATCTGCGGACTGGGCAATATGAAAGACAGTACTTTTAACACGATATTGGCCAATGATGGAGTAAAAGTATATGATTCTACAGTTGAAATGATAAAAACACTAAAGAATAAAGGTATAAAACTTGGGGTGGCTTCTTCCAGCAAAAACTGTAAACCGGTCCTGGAAGCAGCGGGTTTACTTGAACTGTTTGGTACCCGGGTAGATGGGGTTGTTTCGGCAGAACTGAATCTGAAAGGTAAACCGGAACCGGACATATTTACAACTGCCTGTGACAATCTTCAGGTTGAATACAATAAAGCAATTATAGTCGAAGATGCTGTTTCCGGGGTACAGGCCGGTGCCAAAGGGAACTTCGGCCTTGTACTGGGGATTGCCAGAGAAAACAATGAAGAGGAATTGAAGCAAAACGGCGCTGATAGAGTAATCAGGGATTTTTCTGTAATGACTATTGATACTCTGGAAAAATGGTTTGTTGAGAAAAATGGATAAAAATTGCCTTTCCTTCTGAATCAGTATACAATAAAGCAGAATAGGGGAAATAAATATGAAAACAGCGGTGAGTGTTAGTATTGGTTCATCTATAAGAAACAAGGAAGTTGAGTTTTCCCTTAACGACAGCACAGTTAATCTGAAAAGAATAAGTACCGACGGAGATGCAGAGGCAGCCAGACGGAAATTTGAAGAGCTGGACGGTAAGGTTGACGCCCTGGGTGTGGGAGGGTTTGCTCTTCACATCAACCTCCCATGGAAAACATATCCCCTCCATGCCGGGCTCAGGATGGTAAAAAATGTGCACACCACCCCATGCACCGACGGAAGCGGGCTTCAGAAGCACCTGGAATCCAGGGTAATGAGATATGTCCATGAGAATATCGGGGAGATAATAAAAGATAAGACGGTATTCCTGGTAGAAGGACTGTCCCGATATGGCATGATTACATCATTTATAAACGAAGGCTACAGTTGTACATTTGGGGACCTGATGTTTGCTCTGGATATTCCGATACCTATATACACCCTGAAAAGCCTGCATAGAGCAGTTAAAATCCTCATGCCGATTGTTTCCCATCTGCCTGCAAAGATGCTTTATTCAACAGGCAGTTCACAGAAAGAAGTTGTTCTAAAATATGAAAAACACTATAAGGACAACACCGTAATAGCCGGGGACTGGCTTTATATTAAGAAACACATGCCTGATGATATGGAAGGTAAGATTATTGTTACAAATACTACAACAGAGGAAGATAAGGAGTATATGAAGCAGAGGGGAATCCGGTTTCTGGTCACAACAACACCGGTCCTTGACGGAAGATCGTTCGGCACAAATGCTATGGAAGCTGCTCTAATTGCTGCATCCGGTAAGGGGAGGGTCCTTAGTGATGATGAGATCCGTGAGGAGATCGACAAAGCAGGGCTGAAACCCGTTATACAGGAGCTGAACTGATGGGTTATACAGCTGTAATTACTGCCGGAGGAGATTCCGGAACAGATGATCCTTTGTATCCCCTGACAAAAGGAAAGCCAAAAGCTCTTCTGGATATTGCGGGAAAGCCAATGATTCAGTGGGTCCTGGATGCTGTTAATCGGGTATCCTCAATCGACAGAGTTATAATAATCGGCCTCCGGGAAGATTCAGGATTGAAAAGTGTAAAACCAACAGTATACCTGACCGACTCCGGAGGGATGATGGAAAATATTGAAGCAGGTATTAGAGAAGCAGTAAGGCTGGCAGAGGAGCCTTGCAAAGCCCTGGTAATATCCTCAGATATTCCGGCATTAAGTTCAAAAGCACTTGACTGGGTTATATCAACTATAGATAACACAGATACTGATATTTATTATTTTACTATTCTTAAAGAAATAATGGAAAAATCTTATCCCGGATGCGGCCGCTCCTATCTTAAAACTGACGGTATGAAGTTCTGCGGAGGAGATGTAACTGTAATAGACTCATCCCTTGTTGAAGGGGACAAGGGTATCTGGCAGAAGCTTATTGCCGCCCGTAAAAGTAATCTGAAAATTGCCCTTATTATTGGGATTGATATACTTTTCCTGTTTCTTATAAAACGATTAACCTTTAAAAAGTTTCTCAAAACTATAAAGAAACGTTTGAGAATAACAGGAGAAGTTGTATTCACTCCATTCCCGGAACTGGGAATGGATGTTGATAAACCTCATCAGCATGCCCTGCTGGAAAAAGTACTCAGATCGGAAAAATAACGATGAAGGTTTCAAAACTATCCGACCTTGACAGGAAGTTAACTGGTCAAATAAGCAATTTCACCCGAAAACCTGTGTTAACAGATTTCCTGAAGTTGTTTTCTCACTCTGCTGATTCTTTGATTGTAATTCCAATTCTGGTACTTCTATGGTTTTTGAAACCTGAACTGCAGCAGAAGCTCCTTCTGCCTCTGGCCGGCAGTCTTGTTCTGGCCACACTGGTTACCGTAATTCTTAAATTTTCCATTCGACGGGAACGTCCTTTCAACGATTCTCCGGGAATAACCCATAAGACTGATCCCTACACCTTCCCATCGGGGCATTCCATGCGCAGTTCCGTCATTGCCTTCAGTCTGTTATTCTCCGGATATTATGGGACCGGAGCAATATTTCTTCTCTGGTCTCTTCTTATCGGTACAGCCCGGATTGCAAAAAGGATGCATTATGTCTCTGATATTCTCGGGGGCTACACAGTTGGAATAATCTCCGCCATGACTGTGAATCTGATTTTAATTTAAAAATATGTTGAAAACCCCAGATAGACCTTAAAGTGATTAGGCGAATAGAGGTCCTCGCTTACCATTCTTCCATCGGGCATCATAAAGGGGTTTAAACCAAAGGACTCAATGGCAAAATTATCTGATTCGTAATAATACTCTCCTGTTGTTGGACCCCGGGCATCCACATTTGACGGAGGAAGCATTACAGAAAACAGGTAGCTGCAGCTAATATTAAAGGCGAACCGGAGCAGAATGAAATACTCGAAATCAAGGCCGGGACTGCGCTATTAATTTACAGAGGCCGGTTAAGATTATTTGTTTTTCATGATAGAATAGGGACATGATTATAAGTGCTGTTCTTATTATTCTGTTTATCCTGGATATTGCTCTTATCTATTTAATTTACAACTATAATGTCAAAGGTACGATAAACAGATTTTTAAGCCTGCTTCTTATTCCAATAACCCTCACAAATCTTGAGATACTCTTTTTCTACTCTTTCCTTAGAAGTATGCATGTAATGATAGGTCTTAACATAGCGATATTCGGCAGTATCTTTTTTTTCCCGCTTTTCTATCATTTTTCCTTCTTTTTCCCCAGGAAACGGATAAAAAACCGCTCTAATATCCTGCTTGCCTTTTTATATATAATTCCAGTGCTTCTCGGTATTATGCTGATGCTTACCTATAGGCCGGAATCTTCAATACTTTTTTTTAAGGACCTGATTCAGCCTCAGTCATACATACATAAAAATCCGGTTTATTTTGGCATCTATTTAGTAATGATTATATATCAGTTATCTCTTTTATCTCTGACAATTTTCAGAGTCGCCGGAAGTTTAAAACTCAATCTTCTGCACCGCGAAAGAAAAACAGTTATTATGGTCCTTACGGGGTTCATCCCTCTTTCGCTTATTCTCCTTTTTAACAACTTTGTCTTTCTACCTTTAAGGGTGGGAATATACTTTTACCTTGCAAATTCCGGAATTTATACAGTATATTTCCTTTTACTTATTTTTCAATTCGGCTATATAGACAGAAAAGCGATTTTCCGGTTTTTTATACTATATCCGGCTTTTCTGGGTCTTATTATAATTCTCTACAATAAAGCGCTGGTCCCCTTAAACTCCCTTATAATAAACTCGCTGTTTATTCACGAATCATTTCTTATTATACTTGAATTTCTGCTTATTTTTAATTTTTCTATTCCCCTTATCAGAATCATTGGAGACAGAATAGATTCTCTTATAAACCCGTCATTAACTAACATTTATAAAATTCTGAACCTCGCTGTTCCTAAATTAGCTGAAATTATAGATATCATGGAACTTGATCAATTTCTTATAAAACTATTTACACACGATCTGCATGTTAAAAAGTTCTATTTCTTAACGAGAGATACAAACATCAGAAAATATCATTCTCTTCATCAGAGTGATTCCGGGCTTTTCTTTCCCCTAAATGGAGAACTTACCGATAAGCTTTATAATATTCATAAAATTTGTGATTTACATAAAATTGCCCTTTCATGGGAGCAGGGAGAAGAGCTTGGACTTTTAGACAAATATAAAATAAGTCTTACTGTTCCGCTTTTTACAAAAAATAAACTCGATGCAGTATGCCTTATAGGCGACCCGGGTGTAGCACGCCCATGGCATCAGAAAGAAATAGAGGAACTTGAACTATTCTTTTCCGGTATTCCTGTTATTATTGGAAGATGTCAGACTCATGCAAAAGCAATCGAATTGGAACAAAAACAGGCAAGGATAGAAAGAATTACAGTACTTAATGCGATCACTTCGGAAGTGGCCCATGAAATAAGAAATCCCCTCTCTATTATTTCTACTTCTGCCGAAACCATTGTTTCAAAAGACCTTTCCGAAAAAGAGATACAACGTTTAGCTGTAGATATTCTGGAAGAAACAGAGAGAATGTCTAAGTTATTAAACAGGCTTCTGACCCTCCCTCCTATGGAGCAAACTGAACATTCTCAGACAGACATTAAAGAAACTATAAAAAGAACATTTGAACTTATATCACAAAAAGCACTAAAGAACCATATACATCTGGAATTATCATCCACCAATAATAACTGTACTGCCATGATAAACAGGGAAGCATTTATTCAGGTATGTCTTAACATTTCACTCAATGCTATTGAAGTTTTACCGGAAAATGGTATTTTTAAAGCCGTTATAAAAAGAAATCAGGATACTATTGAGGTACAGTTTATAGATAACGGCCCGGGTATTTCTCCGGAAACGGAATGTAGAATATTTGAGCCGTTCTTTACCACAAAACAGGAAGGAACGGGGCTGGGCCTTGCTGTTTCCAAACGAATAATAACCGAGGCGGGAGGAACTATCAATGTTGAAAGTACTGTAGGGAAAACTGTTTTTAATATAGTATTGCCTCAGTCGGCACTTTAAAAAATATGGGGTCCCAATGGAAAAAAGCGAAAAAGAAAAAACAGTAGCAATTATTGAAGACGAAAAGAAACTGCTGGACCTTCTTATCTTTAACCTTAAAGACTATTTTAACGTTGAAGGATATGCGGATTCAGATAGCTTCTTAATAAAGTACAAAACGGAGAGACCATCGGTCATTATAACTGATGTACGGCTTCCAGGTATGAGCGGGCTTAAACTTCTGCAATATGTAAAAGAAACCGAACCGAATCTGCCTGTAATTATAATGACTGCATATGCCAGTATAGACCAGGCTGTTTTAACAGTTAAAGCAGGCGCTTATGATTATCTTACAAAACCTGTTAAAGTGGAACATCTTAAAAAGATTATTCAAAGAGCAATAAAATTTACATCCAGTATTAATCTGCATGCACCTCTTTTCCCTGAAACTACTGAATTTATTACACAGCACCCGGGTACAATTGATCAGTTAAATCTGGCCGCAAGAGTTGCAGAGACAAATGTTCCTGTTCTTATTCTGGGTGAAACAGGAACGGGAAAAGAAATAATTTCCGATATGATACACAGGGCAAGCAAACGAAATGGTAAATTTGTTCGAATTAATTGTCCTGCGATTCCGGGAGAGCTGCTCGAATCTGAACTATTTGGATATAAAAAAGGTGCATTTACCGGAGCATACAGCGATAGAACAGGCAAGCTTGAACTTGCCGATAAAGGTACTATATTCCTCGATGAAATTGGTGATATGCCCCTTGCTCTTCAGGCAAAACTTCTAAGAGTAATAGAAGAAAAGAGTTTTTATCAGGTTGGAGGCAATAAACTGGTACATACCGATTTGCGGATCATTGCTGCAACTAATAAAAACTTAAAGAGAGAAATAGAGGACAGGAAATTCCGTGCTGATCTTTATTATCGCCTTGCAGTTGTTCCAATAAGGGTCCCCCCTCTAAGAGAACGCCCTAAAGATATTAGATTAATTGCCCGGCATTTTCTAAAGATTATAATAGAAAATGGGGAAACATCCGCTTTAACCATTGATGGACCGATCTATACATTACTGGACCAGTACAACTGGCCGGGTAATATTCGTGAGCTTAGAAATGTTATTACTCACATGGCACTTCTTGCTACAACCGGCAGAATAACACTGGAAGAAATACCTATAGAAATAATAGATTCTGCTGATATTACACTTCAGGTACCGGAATCCTATGAAGAGCTTCTCGAACGAAAAAAAACAGTCCGGCAGGAAGCAGTTTCAGAACTCGAAATACTCTTTATAAGGAAACTCATGATGCAGAACAACTGGAATATTTCACGCGCATCCCGTATTTCAAAAATGGACCGAAGGCTCCTTCAGAATATGATGAAGAAATACGGGATACAGAGAAAGTCCTAAACCAGGACTTTCTCTTTTTCATTTTTCTCTTCCTGAACTTCCTGCAGTCTCTCTTTTAATTTACCTGAACTGCCATTCCCGTCTGCTTTTACTGCTGACGTTTTAGTTTTATCTGCATTGTCTTCCAGGAACCTAAACAGATCCTTATATTCATCTCCTTCTTTATACCACCTGTTATTCGGGTCGTTTATTTCTCTTTCCCATCGGGGATCTACCAGATTCCTGAACTCTTCCGCGTAGTTATTAACCCATTTTACCACTTCAGGGTCCTGAACTATAGATTCGGAATGACTATGTCCGGGACAAACATTGTATTCATCGACAACGTCCCTTAGAACTTCAGGATTATCAATAATCATACAGGGCCGTCTTAAATTCGCGTTATTGTTGTATGGGAATCTACCCCTGATCGCCTTAAAAAATGGTGAATTTGCAACTTCAAGAAAAGTCTTACCCTTTATATTATCCTTGCTGAAATGTGCAAAAACACACGGCTCCACATTCCCAGAATTAAGTATATGAAGATACTGTCTCCCTCCTGCAAGACATCCACCCACAGCAGGTCCGTCATTCCAGAAATCACCTAAGAAAATCGGATATTTTCCACGCAGCTCAGCAACTTTATCCCCTGTATATACCCTCTGCTTAGGAGTTGGGACCAGATCAAGAATCGGGTCTTTTCCTACCGGCATAAACATAAAGTACCAGCCGAAAACAGCACCTTTATTTATAAAGTACTCTATAAATTTTTCATCTGTTACAGTATCGATATTATTTCGAGTGTATGTAACGCTTATCCCGAAAAGAACTCCTTCTCTCTTTAAATTATCCATAGCTGTTAAAATCTTTTTGAAAACGCCTTCTCCCCGTCTCTCATCTGTCTCTTTCTCATAACCTTCCACACTTATAGCTGCCGCAACATTACCAAGTTTAGCAAGCTTTTTGGCTGCCTTTTTATCCAGAAAAGTTCCGTTGGTGTATGTCAGAAAAAACATATCGTTGTACTTCTTAAACATCCTGAAAAGCATGTCCTTTTGGATATAGGGCTCTCCGCCTGAAATGACAACAAAATAGATTCCAAGGTCCCTTGCTTCACCTAGCATCCTGTCTACTTCACTTTCAGGAAGGTCTCCATCCTTTGTGTAAAGCCCGGCATAACATCCCGTACAGTTAAGATTACACCTCATTGTAGGACTCATAACAAAAAGAGTCGGTACCCAATTTTCGCCGGTAGACATCTCCTGCCTTTTTTTTGCTCCATAGACATACTGATTGTATATAAGGTTTCTTACAATCTTCTTTCTGTATGAAGGGCTCATAGTCTTACCGATTCTTAAAAGCAATTTTGCAAGTGTTCCCCCGTTATCTACAGAATCTCCCAGACTGTCTATAAAATTCTTAACACTAAGATTTACTTTAAATTTTCTGGAAAGCTTAACCATTTTTTTTAAATCTTTAATATCACCGGTTAAACTATTTGATATTTTTCTTACTACAACTCTTTTCACCAATGCATTCTTAACAGACATAACTTTTCTCCTTTTCCCTTTTACCTGCAAAATCCATGCCAGAAAAGAGTTATATTGATAAGAATTATATTTGTTTTTAATTTCTTATATAGTAAAGAATAAAGAATTTAGATTAGTATTATATTCTTCTACAGGTATGTAATGGTATTATTATTTGCAGAAACTGCGAAGATATTCTTCGCAATTTTTTTGAGTTTAACTATTCTGACCACTGCTGGTTTTCTATTGCCATTCTTGCAGTATTATATCCTTTATCATAACTTTCTATATTCTTCTACAATGGTTGCTATCTTAAAGTCAGAATCGCAAAGAAGATCAACAGGAAGAGAATTTACAATTCCCCCGTCAACCAATAGCTTACCCTGATATCTCATGGGAACAAAAAAACCAGGAATTGAGATACTCGCACGAATGGCAGGTATCAAATCCCCTGAATCGAATATCTCCTGTTCTCCGGTTCCTACATTGGTGGCTACACATCTAAAAGGGATCTTTAATTCTTCAAAAGTTTTAACATACAGTATATTCTCCAGCAATTTTGTTACCAGATCTCCTTTTACCAAACCTCCTTTTAAAGGATTGGTAAAATCAAACAAATTCCATACATCTTTTA
>DAOWMA010000043.1 GCA_030643345.1 Spirochaetaceae bacterium | reverse complement strand
GTAATCCTGTTTTCCAAAGAAAATATAGATTGCTTCAGTTTTCCCAATTCAAGAGGCTTAAGTTCTCTTTTTACATTGAAAACACTCCATAATACGGCATAAACAGGTATCCATTCCTTAAGTACTTCTTCAGAATAACCTATAATCCGAATTTTTTCAATAAGCCTGAGTATAAGTTCCGATTCAAGAAAATCTATATTAACTCTTTGGGCGTTAATATAGAAAGCTTCTCTAAAAAAAACCTTTGCAATCCTTGTCTCATTTATAAAAGCGTAACAATCCGCAAGTTCTCCAAGGATCTCAGGATCATCCCGCTTCTGTCGACTAACACTCTCCAAATACTCAAGGGCCTTATCATAATCACCCATCCCTTTGTAACATTTGCCTATTCTTAAAAGAAGTTCCTCATCATTGGAACCAATATTTGAGGAGGCATTTAAGTATCCGGTCAGAGCAGTTTGAAAAACCCACTCTTTAATTACGGAAATTCCCTGCCGGAATGGTGTTTTCAACCTTTTAATAAACTTTGTGAACACTTTCCACTCATTGTAAAGATATTCACTCTTTGTATAATCATCTGAACCAATAGCTTTAAGCTGATTCGATCTTTCAATCCAGAATTTTGAACATTTGAGACCTGCAATAGCATCACAATTTTCAAAATCCAAAGTTATTGCATATTCATACACTTTTTCTGCTTCCTGGAAACTTCCTTTATGAAAAAGATCATAAGATCCAAGGACCAATTCTTCTATATCAACATCTTCCACCGAGATTTTTTCTGATGACCCCATTGGTTTCCTTTTCTAACACTTCAATTACTCCATTATATCATTAACATCGTTTTAGTCAATCAGAAGGAGTTTTTGAATAGGTAATTATGGGCATTATGCGTTGGCACAGATATAAATTAATAAATCTGCATCCTTTTTCCCGGAATATATTTAATTTTTTTATTTACCTGTTTATTATTCTACTTCACTGAAGTAAACTTAAAGACTATGAAAAATATCAGCTCTTCATCCACACTTCATCGCCTTCTTGTTATTGCTGTTCCAATGGTCATATCCCAGGCTTCGGATACGATTATGCTGTTTGCTGACAGGCTTTTTCTTTCAAAGCTTGGAGAAGAATATCTTGCTGCTTCTATGAGTGGTGGACTTACCCTTTTTATGTTAAGTTCGTTTTTTATTGGTACTATCGGGTATGTTACTGCTGTTGTTGCCCAGTACTATGGGTCCGGACAGCACGAGAAATGTGCCGATGCAACATTTCAGGCCGTTGGGCTGGCACTTATAAGTTATCCAATTCTCCTTGCCCTTTCCCCTTTGGCAAAGCTTTTGTTTTCATCAGTAGGGCAATCTGATCTTCAGGTAGAGCTGGCCTATACATACTTTCATGCGCTGGTTTTCGGAGTAGTTTTTCTGATACTACGCCATGCACTTGCAGGTTTTTTTATTGGTATTGGAAGAACAAGGATGGTTATGATAGCCAATACTGCCGGTATGCTTGTTAATCTCCCGATTAACTATATTCTTATTTTTGGGAAATACGGATTCCCGGTCCTTGGCCTTAAGGGAGCGGCAATAGGGACAATATCCGGTAATTTTGTTATTTTTCTAATTCTTTTTCTGTTTTATCTGCGTACTGAAAACAGAAAAGAGTTTTCGACTCATAAAGCTTTAAAAATCAAGCCACTGATTCTTAAAACACTGATTAAATTCGGTGTTCCTGCTGGCATAGAGATGTTTCTGAATATCGCTGCTTTCAACATCTTTGTGCAGACCATGCATACGTATGGAACAGATGTTGCAGCCGCAGTAACTGTTGCATTCAATTGGGATATAGTAGCATTCTTACCCATGATAGGTATGGGCCATGCGGTCACTGCACTGGTAGGTCAAAATGTCGGAGCTGGAAATTTTTCCGAAGCAGAAAAATCTACCTACACAGGGCTCTGGACTGCCTGGATATATTCATTCACTATGTTAATTATCTTCCTCCTTGGAGCCAGAATTCTGGTAGGTGTTTTTTTACCTGAAGGTGATCCGGGCAGCAGTGAAGTATTCAGAATGGCTGTTACAATGCTTAGACTTGTTTCTCTTTATATTCTTGCAGATACGGCACAGCTGATATTTGTAGGTGCACTCAGGGGATCAGGCGACACCAGGTGGGTTATGACAGTATCGGTAATTCTTCACTGGGGGTTTGCAGCTGTTGTTATCTATCTTATAAAGATTGTTCATATAAGTCCTGTAACAGCATGGGTATGCTTCATTGTTTTTCTGATAACACTCAGTATGACCATGTTTTTAAGGTTCAGAAAAGGGAAATGGACCAAACATACAATGGTCGATGCAGAGAAAAATATTTCTGATTACCATTACAACACAGGAGTCTGTGCCGAAATTATATCCGAAGAACCGGTGGAGGAAAGTTTATCATAAAATCTGTAATCTTTAAGTCAAAATTTTTAACCCTTAATAACTCCTAAAATGTTTGCAATTTCAATAAATATCTGATATTAAGGTAGTATTATGAAAAAAGACAAAAAAATCATATTTGCTCCATCCCTCCTGTCCGGCAACTTTGCAGATATACAGTATTCGGTTAAGTTAATTGAAGATGCAGATTCAGACTGGATCCATCTGGATGTTATGGATGGAGTGTTTGTTCCAAATATTACATTTGGTCATAAAATGGTTCAGGATATAAGAAGGATTACTAAATTACCTCTGGATGTTCATCTCATGACTGTTCATCCCGAAAATCATATTTCGGATTTTGTTAATGCAGGTGCAGATTACATTACTTTTCATCTTGAAACTGTAGTACATAGCCACAGAATTATTCAGCAAATTAAAGAATCGGGTTGTAAAGCAGGTATTTCTATTGTTCCGGGAACGCCGGTTGGCGCATTGTCAGAACTACTTCCTTTTTTAGACTTGATTCTAATAATGAGTGTAAATCCTGGTTTCGGCGGTCAAAGTATGATTATAGAAACCCTGGATAAAATTAATTTTTTAGATGATATAAGGGGAAATAAAGGTTACAATTATCTTCTCTCCGTTGATGGTGGAGTAAATAGAGATAACGCTGAACTTGTCAGAGAGAAAGGTACTGATGTTCTTATAAGTGGCAGTTCCTTCTTTAAATCAGCAAACCCTATAATGGAAGCTGCCTTGATTAGGGGTAACAAAGGAGTTTAGTATACCTCCAGTTGTGTCGAAAATAAAACGGGAGTCCTGTTTTGAAAAATAAGTTATTTATAATATTTTTTATTTTTATCAATGTGTTTGCTTTTGCACAGCTAACAAGCGGCACTAAATTAATGGAATCGGGGCTGAATAATTTTACCAATGGGAATTATTCCCCGGCCCTTGGTAATTTTAGAGAGATAATACTTAATCACAATTATGAAACGCTTCACGGTACAGCTTATTACTGGATTGCAAGATGTTACATGGCACAAAATCTTCTTGATAAATCAGAAGACAATCTTGATTTTTTTATAACCAATTTTCCGGAAAACAAACTATTTCCTGATGCTGTTTATCAAAAAGGCAGAATATTGTTCAAAAAAGGTGACTATGACAGTGCTATTCAAATTTTCTATAAGTTTATTGAATCATACAGTAATCATCCTTTTGTATCCAATAGCTACTTCTGGATAGCCGAATCACTTTTTTATCTGGGGCATATTGAAAAAGCAGAAATAATATATTCATTGATAATACGGGAATATCCCAATAGTTATAAATTTGAAACTTCAAAGTATAAACTTTCACTTATAACCCTTAAATACAGGGAAAATGAACTATTGAAGTTATTAAAGATAAGCCATGAAGAATACCTTAAGGCTCTTGAAGATTTCCAACTCAGAGAAAAAACATACGAACAGACAATTAGCAGCTACCAGCGAAAACTATACTCAGCTACGTCAGATGATCAGAAGGCTATTGTTTCAGAAATGACAAAAGAGCTTTCACAAAAAGATAATTTATTGTCATCTTTAAACAGGCAAATTGAAGAGTTAAACAAAACAATCCTGAATCTTAAAAATCAACAGTCAGAAAACAACATAACTACAGGGACAACACCTATAGCAACTGTTAGTACTGTTTCTATAAAGAGTGCCAGGCTTTTGGAAGCAAAGGATTCTATACTAAAACTAAAGGAATTCTATATAAACTGGCTTGCTTCCCAGGAGATTGGAGAATAGATTATGAAACTTTCCAGTATAATTATAGTATTTTTTATTTTGCTAGAAATTCCTTCTTTCGCCCTTCAACTTACCGAAGGTAAAATGAAAATTATTATCCATGAAGATTCCGGTAGTTTTTCTGCCTACTATCTTGATGATATCAATTCCGGGAAATATATACCTTTACTTTTTGAAAAAGATCCTGAAACTACTATTTTAAGTATTATGGTAAATAACAAAATTTATAAAATGGGATCTTCTTCCGGATTCTCAAAAGATATATCTTCTACACCCGGGGGAGGTAAAATTGTCTGGGAATCCAGTGCAATAAAGGTAACAGAAGACTTCTCATTCCTTAAATCGAATGGAAGTGCGCTTAGTGATGGATTTAAAATTACAATAAGTATAGATAACATTTCAGATCAAAACAGTCTGATTGGCATAACATATCTTTTTGATACATATCTTGGTGAAGATCAGAATGCTCATTTTATTCTTAACACAGGTGAATCGATCTCATCAGAAGATTCATACTTGTCAAATTTCCCTAATTTTTGGATATCTCCATCTAAAAATACAAATATCATGGGACTGCAGGGAATGGTCAGAGGACCGGGGATTACAGTTCCTGATAAAATAATTTTTTCGAACTGGAAACGGCTTAAAGACAATATCTGGAATTTTCAGGTTAAAAAATCCAGGAATTTCAATCTTATACCATATTCAATTAATGACTCTGCAATTTCTGTTATTTACGAACCAATAAGAGTTTCCTCTAATTCAAGCCGTGAAGTTGTAATTGTGCTTGGCGGCTATAATAACAGCAGCTTTAAGGGCACTTCAGGGATTGGAGACTCAGAAATTAATACAATTTTTGAACAAACAATAAATACTGAAGCAGATCCCCGGGATACAGAATCATCAGTAAGATCAGATCTTATTGCAGCAACAGATTTAGTAACTAAAATTGATAATCTTCTTCAATTCCCTGAAAGTGTTACTGACAGTGAAATCGATCTAATAGAACAAATACTGGAGACCTTAAAGCAGCGTCAGAAACTATATGAGGATAGGTAGTTCTGTATAATGCGCAATAAAAGCTTAAAAAAAGCCTCTAAACTTTTTAGTAACAGGAAATTTAACCGCGTTCTGCAAATGCTGGAACCACAGGTTTTTCGTTACAGACAGAATTTTGATTTCTTTTATCTCCTTGGTATGTCATGCTTAAATACCTCAGATTACGGTGGTGGTTATTCTTATCTTCAAAGAGCAATAGATATAAAACCAAATGATATAAATACTTTGGCAGGATTAGCTCTTGTACATTTAAAGCGCCAGGAAAATTCAGAGGCACTTCAGTACTGGTTTCGGATCCTTGATATTGAACCGGGCAATCGTCTTGCTAAAAAAGGTCTCGAAATATTGAAAAGATATCCCAGGCAGGAAGATTTAATTGAATATCTTGAATCCGGCAAATATAGTACTCTACTGCCGAAAAATAGAAGGACCCAGTCAATAGTAAGAGCATTCTTTGTTACAATTGTGTTATTAACTGTAGTAGCAATTTCTTCAATATCAATATTCAACTTATTTATTAAACACGAAATAAACAGACCTGGAATTGATTCTATCGAAATAAATCGTTTTGGTTCAGTTATAGATAGCAATATCCATAGCACTTACCAGTTCAATGATAAGGAAATAAGAAAATTATTTGAAACTATAAGACGTTATTTTGACAATTATCAGGATAATCTTGCTATGAGAGAAATTAACCGTCTTCTTCTGTCCAATGCTGATAATAGAACAAAAGAAAAAACTTTGCTTTTGTCTTCATATATTACTATTCCAGGTTTTACTACTTTAAAAACAAACTATACATACCAGGATTTTATTAAAGAACCTGAATTATATGAAAACTGCTATGTGCACTGGAAGGGGAAGTTAAGTAATCTTGCAGTATCTGAAGAATTAATTAGTTTTGATTTTCTTGTTGGTTATGAGGATGAGAAAGTTCTGGAAGGAATAATCCCTGTAACCCTGAATTTTGCAGCAAGGATTGATTCATCATTTCCCATCGAAATCCTTGGAAAAATTGTAACTACTTCTGTTGGAACTGCTACGTTGGAAGCTGTTTCTGTACATCAATTTCAGTAAAGACAAGTTTACAGTAAACAGTGCACAGTAAACAGTGCACAGTGCACAGTGCACAGTGATCAGGGAAAGAAGGGAATAGGGGGGGTGAGTGAGGCTTGTTGTTCAGAGAGTAAGGGAATGTAGTGTTAAGGTGAATAATCAGGTTATTGGAGAGATTGAATCCGGTCTTTTGGCTTATTTGGGAGTTGAGAAGGGGGACAGCTCAAAGGACCTTGAATATTTGGTTAATAAACTTACCGGGCTTAGAGTATTCAACGATAAAAATGGGAAAATGAATCTTTCTGTAAAAGATGTTGGAAAATCCATAATGGTAATATCTCAATTTACTATTTGTGCAGATACAAGAAAGGGATTTAGACCTTCCTATAATAATGCAGAACAACCGGATTTAGCCAGGGAATTGTATCATGATTTCATTAAAAAAATTAAAAAAAGTAACATACATGTGGAAAACGGAAAATTTCAGGAAGATATGAAAATTATGTATATAAATGACGGACCGGTTACAATTTTGCTTGATTCGAAAAAAATATTCTAATTTCTTTAAAATTTAATAATATTTTTACTGTACATTGAAGCAAAATCCAATTATAACCAGTACTAAGTAGTATATAAGTATTTGGAGAAAATATGGCAAAGAAAAATCTTATTCAACAACAGCCAAATCCGGACAAGGAAAAAGCATTGGAAGCAGCAAGATTACAAATTGATAAGCAATTTGGAAAGGGATCATTGATGCAGCTTGGACAATCATCAAAAGACTTCTCAGTTGATGTAATCCATTCCGGATCTATATTACTTGATGCAGCCCTTGGTGTGGGCGGATATCCTAAAGGTCGTATAATTGAAATATATGGTCCGGAATCTTCAGGAAAAACAACATTGGCGCTTCATGCTATTGCAGAATCACAGAAAAAGGGCGGTATTGCTGCTTTTATTGATGCAGAGCATGCACTTGATCCTCTCTATGCAAAAAATCTTGGTGTTAATACTGATGATCTTTGGGTGTCTCAACCGGATACTGGCGAGCAGGCTCTGGAAATTACAGAATCTCTTATTAGATCAGGAGCTATAGATATAATTGTAATAGACTCTGTTGCAGCCCTTACACCCAGAGCTGAAATAGAAGGAGATATGGGAGATTCCCATATGGGATTACAGGCCAGACTAATGAGCCAGGCTTTAAGAAAACTGACAGCAACAATTTCAAAATCCGGTACATGCCTTATATTTATCAATCAGATACGTATGAAAATTGGTGTGATGTTTGGAAATCCTGAAACGACTACTGGAGGAAAGGCATTAAAATTCTATTCTTCAATGCGATTGGAAGTAAGAAAAATTGAAACACTGTCAAAAGGTACAGATGATGCAATAGGGAATAAGGTTAGAGTTAAGGTTGTCAAGAATAAAGTAGCACCACCTTTCAGGAAGGTAGAGCTTGAAATTATTTTTGGCAAGGGGGTTAGTGCTCTTTCAAGTCTTCTTGATGGTGCTTTGCAATTTGATATTATTTCTAAAAGCGGAAGCTGGTACTCTTATGGAGAGGAGAGAATAGGGCAGGGAAGGGAAAATGCAAAACTCTTTTTGGAGAATAATCCCGATATCACATCCAAAATTGAAAAAAAGGTAAGGGCTTTACTTTTCCCTGTAGTTGATGAAAAAGAACATGAGAAAAAAACTGAATCAAGCTCTTCGGTAAAAAAAGAGATAAATTCTGTAAATAAAGGACTGTTCTGATTACTTGATTTAAAGCTCTTAATAAATGTATATTCCCATAATGGATAATGTTAAGGAAAAGAATGATAAAAATAGTTTTATTCTTGAGGATTTTGAAGGACCTCTGGATTTACTTCTGTTTTTAATCAGGAAATCAGAGGTAAATATATACGATATCCCAATTGCCCAGATTACCGAGCAGTATCTCTCTTTTCTTGATCTTGCCACTAAAATAAACCTGGATGATCTTACTGATTTTTTTCTGATGGCATCAACCTTATTGCTTATTAAATCCAGAATGCTTCTTCCTGTCGAAGTCACTTTCGATGATGATCTTGAAGATCCCAGGCAGGAACTGGTAGACAGACTTATTGAGTATCAGAAATTTAAAAGATTTTCTGAACTAATGGCGGTTAAAGAAGAAGAATCTGAATGGCATATAGAAAGAAACAAGAAGCAGGCAATTCTTCCATTTCCCGAAAACGATGAACTTTGGGAGACAATTGATGTATGGGACCTGCTTAGTACCTTTTCTACGATAGTTTCTTCTCTCTCTGCAGAAAGAATTATAAATCTTTACGAAGAAGTATCTGTAAATGAAAAATTGAGTTTAATATATGAATTTCTGGAAACTCGTGGTGAGTTTTTTTTTACAGATCTTATTGTAAAAACAGATTCCACCATGGATATAATATGTGCTTTTCTTGCTATCCTTGAATCTGTTAAGGCTAAAAGAATAATAATTTTACAAAATAAGCTATTTGGTGATATAAAAATTAAAAACAGAAGCGAAAAAGGAGAATGAAACTGGAAAAAGAGGTTGCATTAATCGAAGCAGTACTATTTCTTGAGAATGATCCTGTAGATATAAAATACCTGTCAAAAGTAACTCATTTTTCTATGGCAGTTGTAGAAGAATCGATTATACAATTAAAAGGGATCTATTCTATGGAGAATAGAGGATTGGAAATTTCTGATGTAGGTGAGGGATTTCAGCTTATA
Source organism: Spirochaetaceae bacterium (assembly GCA_030643345.1). GTDB lineage: Bacteria > Spirochaetota > Spirochaetia > B11-G9 > B11-G9 > JAJRQE01. The sequence continues at coordinate 662 of DAOWMA010000043.1, read as the reverse complement.
CCTAAAATTGAGTTATGGGACTATTTAAAAGATACCTATGGCAGAAAAAATGAAAATAAACTTTCAAAAGCAGCTCTGGAAACTTTATCAATTATTGCTTATTCCCAACCAGTAACAAGGGGCGAAATTGAGAATATCAGAGGAGTTTCACCTGATAGTATGATGAAATTACTAATTAGTAAAAATTTTATTAAAGATGTAGGGAAAAAGGATGTTCCTGGAAAACCTGCTCAATATGGGACAACAAAAGAGTTTCTGAAAGCTTTCAGATTATCCAGTATAGCAGATCTTCCTAAACTGGATGAGATAGAGCAGGACAGGTTTGAACTTAATGGATAATAATAAAACAGGGGACATGCGATTACAGGTTTTTATGGCCCACAGCGGTGTAGCATCAAGAAGAAAATCAGAGTTTTTAATTTCCGAAGGCTTTGTAAAAGTAAATGGAAAAGCAGTAACACAAATGGGTTACAGGGTAGGAACAGAAGACACTGTTACCTATAAGGGACAAGTATTACACATTATAAAAAAGAAACTCTATCTTGCTCTAAATAAACCTCACCTCTATCTTTGCAGCAACAGTGATCCCCAGGGTAGATCTCTGGCAATAGATTTAATTAAAAGTGATTTTCAGGAACGTTTATACAATGTCGGCAGGCTTG
>DAOWMA010000112.1 GCA_030643345.1 Spirochaetaceae bacterium | reverse complement strand
TTTGGAACAGTTGGTGGTAATACTACATGTTTAGAGGTCAGGCTTGATGATGATAATCTGATTATTTTTGATGCAGGATCAGGTATAAGCAGGTTGGGTAATAATCTTTTACATGAAAATGATCATATACGTAATTATTATCTATTCTTTACTCATTTTCACTGGGACCACATTCAGGGGCTTCCGTTTTTTTCTCCACAGGTTTTCAATCCAAAGTGCAATATTCATTTATATAGTCCCGTACCTGAGTTCAGGGAGATTTTAAGCGGGCAAATGAGAAATCCTTATTTTCCAATAACAATTGATATGTTCAGTAAAAGTGTAAGCTATAATGTTCTAAAAAATCGTAGTATTAAAATAGGGAATGCAGAGATAAGCTGGCGTCGAATGAAACATCCCGGCGGTTCATATTCATATAAAATTGAAGAAAATGGAAAAACAATGATATTTTCAACTGATACGGAGCTTCAGAATACTGATTTTGAAAAAAACAGTAAAAATATAAAATATTATCAAAATAGTGATTTGATTGTTCTTGATAGTCAATACACATTGGATGAGGCTATAGAAAAGTATGACTGGGGACATTCATCTTATAGTTTAGCTGTAGATTTTGCAGCTGCCTGGAATATAAATAAACTGGTATTGTTCCATCATGAGCCTTTGTATGATGATAATAAAATGGAATCTATTTATAAATCAGCAAACTGGTATAGGAAATACCAGCAAAATTCGGATATTAAAGTAATTCTTGCCCGGGAAGATTTGGAGATAATTCTCTAATGAAGATTGAAGGGAATGAATTAATAGGCATATATTTACTTCTTGTCAGTAATGAAGAAAAACTTGATGCAAATCAAAAGTTAGTGAGATATAATATTGAAAAAGAGATATTTAAATATTTATCAATTGAGGAAATGGAATCTATAGGAGAGTTATATGCAAAAAAAGTTGATGTTCTTGGTAAAAAGCTGTAAATTCAAGTTTATGAAAAATAAAACTATTATTAGATCAATTTTACTTACCTTATATTTATTTCTTGGATTAACACTCTGGGCTCAGGATGGGAGTTTGATTAAAAATTTCTACTCTCCTTATTTTACAGGAGGTACGTCCAGCGTTACTAATTTAATGGCTCCTCAATCAGATACAATTAATCCGGCATCGGCAGCCCTTACTCAACGTATTACTTTAGATTTGAGTTATATAGGTATTTTTGGGCAGGAAGATGGTATCGATGGTTATAGAGGGCATGGTTTAAACATAGGGAATACAATTCCAACAAAAGCCGGTGTTTTAAGCTGGTCCGGACATTTCCTTGGTTCTCCCTTTACATCAGTTGATTCTGATTCTGTTTTTTCATTAAACGGATCCTTCTCAAAAGATCTTTATCCTGATTTACTTCTTGGTGCCGGTGTGAAATTTGCCGGATCATTCGAACCGGGCATGTCAGCTATGATAGATCTGGGTGTAATTTCTCTTATGGGTGATCTTGGTCCGTTAAGTGACTTTAAATGGGGGTTGGTTTTACAGGATTTTGGATATTCCGGAATAACTAAAGCTTATCCTGATCCTTTTACTGTTACAGGTGGTATAAGTGCCAATCTTGTTGATACCGGGAAATTTAAAATAAATGCAAATGCCGATCTTGGACTTGTTGGTATTACAGAATTTAAATCTGTATTATTGACATTAGGCAGTAATTTTAGTTTTAAAGATGTGATATCACTTAACCTGGGGACAAGGATTGATCTTAATTCTTTGTTAAATGGAAATCCTTATGGTCTTATACCCTCTATTGGTATTAATTATTCATTTAAAACCAATATTAAAGAGGAAAGCAGCTTCCTTGGACTTTCTGACAGGGGATGGAATAGAAGTGAAATAAATATTCAATCCGGTTTTGCTCCTATATCAAAAGATCTATGGGCAGCAGGTTTGGGAGTTAATATACCTTTAGGTGTAATCGATAAATCTGCACCGGTTATAAAGTTGGATATCTCAGGATTTGAAACAGATGACGCTCAGTTAGAAAATGATAATGAAGAAAATTCTGAAACTCCTGTAAATATTCTTCCATTAAAGAATGTCCCTGATAGAAAATTTTCCGGAAAGAAAAGTTCTGTAAAGATACTATCCCCTGTATCAGCAGGAAGTGACAAAATAAGTAATAAAAATATACGTTACGTCAAACCCCTGGAGAATGGGCAGGAGAAATATAAAGGACGTTACGATAAGAGGTATAAAGATTCCGGTGTCTCGGCCTATATGTCACCGAATAATGATGGTGTAAATGATGATCTTACATTTCCTATTACAATTACTGATTCAAGATATCTCAGTGGTTATGCATTTATAATTGAAGATGGAGATGGCAGGATAATCAGAGATATACGGAATAAAGAGAAGAGAATAGAAAATCAGGGGTTCAGCGGGTTCTTTGGTAGACTTTTTTCAGTTAAAAGTGGAATAGAAATTCCTGATGAGTTCAGGTGGGATGGATTTTCCAATGATGGTGGTGTGGTTTCTGATGGAATCTACTATTTTTATGTGGAAGCCTGGGATGACAACGGCAATATTGGACGTTCTGACAGCTTTGCAATTGTGATAGATTCTACTCCACCGGAACTGATTCTTACAGAACCGGGTGAGGATGAAAAGATATTTTCTCCGAATGATGATGGAAATAAAGATACTGTTAGTATAGTCCAAAAAGGTTCTGATGAAGATTTGTGGAATGCTGCAATTGTTGATGCCACGGGAGTCACCGTAAAAACATTTAGTTGGGTTGATCAGATTCCAGCAGACATAGAATGGACTGGCAAAGATGATAATGGTATTATGGTAGCGGATGGTGTTTACGCCTATACTATTGAATCGACCGACAGAGCAGGAAATTCATTAAGCATCGGATTTAAAAATATTGTAAAAAACACAGAAGAAACACCAATTACTCTTACTATAGATAAATCATATTTCAGTCCAAATGATGATATGATTTTAGATTCTTTGTTATTTTCTATTGGTGTCCCAGTGACTAAAGGAATTGAAAGATGGAATCTAACGATACTTGATGTTAATGGAAACAATATCCGAACATTTACCGGCGAAGGGACTATTCCCGGTGAGAAAAATTTTGACGGTAGGGATAATTCCGGTATACGCCTTGAGGAAGGGGTGTACAAAAGCCGTCTTGAAGTTCTATATAGGAATGGAAATAATCCGAATGCAGAATCTCCGAAATTTTATATAGACGTTACGGCACCCGTCGCAAGTTTGAAAAGCAGTAGTCAAATTTTTTCACCAAATGGGGATAATCTGAAAGATGAAATTACTTTTTATCAGGAAACTACTAACGAAACTATCTGGACAGGAGTGGTCAGGTCAGAAAAAGGTGATGTTATTAAAGAATATCAATGGCTGACAGCAGCAGATCCGGTTGCAGAATGGAATGGGACTCTTTCAGACGGAAGATTAGCCCCGGATGGGAATTATTCGTATCAGTTGATGTCTATCGACCGGGCTGGAAACGCCGGGCAGTCAAAATTTATTAAGTTTAATCTTAATACAGAAGAAACACCTGTGATTCTTACTACTGACCTGGAATATTTTTCTCCAAATGGAGATTCTGTAAAGGATAATATTAAAATTATTCCGGAACTAAAAGTAACAGAGGGAATTGATTCCTATTCTCTTGATATACTTGACAGTAATTCAAAGGTTATCAGGAATTTTTCCGGAAAAAATAATCTTCCGGAAAAATTCCTGTGGAATGGACTTAATTCAGATGGCAGAACTGCAGCAGATGATGTCTATAGTAGTAATATTACTGTAATTTACGATAGTGGTAATACTTCACCAGCTTCATCACGCAAATTTATTATTGATACGATCTATCCCGAAATTTCTGCAGAAGCAGAATATCTTCTGTTTTCACCTGATTCTGACGGTATAAAGGATAATCTGGAAATAACACAAATATCCAGTTTTGAAGATATTTGGAAGGCTGAAATCGTTTCTGAAAATGATATTGTAATTAAGAGTTATCTGTGGAAGGGACAGGTTGAGAACCAGAAATGGGATGCTACAGATAACGAGGGTAACAGAGTACCTGACGGTAAATATAAGTATCTTGTTTATTCAGTTGACGCCGCAGGAAACAGATCATCGTCTGAGGTCCGGAACATTACAATTGATACAGAACCAACTGCACTGTTTGTTACTGTAAGTAGTGAATATTTGTCTCCTACAGGTAATAATCTGTATGAGGATATTACTTTTTCAACTATCATTAATAATAAACGTGGATTGGAATCCTGGTCAGTGAAAATAATTCATGAGAGTGGGGATGTGGAAAAAATATTTCAGGGAAATGAAAGTATCCCGAAAAATATTACCTGGAACGGTGTAAATGAGTCAGGAAGGATTACAGAGGGGATGTATACTGCTCTGTTTTCCGCCTTTTATTCGAAGGGTAATGCTCCGGTCGTTCGTTCTTCTGAGTTTCTTCTTGATGTATCATCACCTGTAGGATCAATTAACTTATATCCTGTTCCTTTCTCGCCTGATAATGACGGTCTTGAGGATGAGATATCAATAAATATCAATGTGGATGATAAAAGTGGTATAAAAAAATGGGATTTGCAGATATATGATCCTGAAAACAATCCCTTTAGGATGTACAGTGGTGAAGGAAATCCGTCTGAAAAAATAATTTGGGATGGTAATTCTTCATCAGGAGAACTGGTCTATGCTGCTATGGACTATCCAATAAGATTGACTCTTCTCGATAATCTTGGAAACACCAGCACTATAGTAGATAAAATTCCGGTGGATGTTCTTGTTGTAAGAGAAGGAAATATTCTAAAAATAAAGATTGCAAATATAATTTTCAAGAAGAATAGTCCTGAATTACTTGCGGACAGTCCAGAGGTAATTGAGCAGAATAAATATATACTGAACAGAGTAAGCGAACTGTTAAAGAAGTATAGTTCTTATAAAATAACTGTAGAAGGACATGCTGTAGTTACCAGGTGGAATGATCCTGCTGCTGCTAAAGTAGAAGAGGAAACAGAGCTCAAACCACTATCTGAGCAGCGTGCACTTACTGTAATGAATTATCTTGAAAAACTTGGTATTTCTTCTTCCAGGATGAATGCCAAGGGAATGGGAGGGCAGAAGCCTCTGGTTCCTCACAGTGATCTGAAAAACAGATGGAAGAACAGACGTGTTGAATTCATTTTATGGAAAGACTAAAGAATGGGGGCATTTATTAGATTTACCTTTATTATTCTATCCGGACTGGTAATTCTATTTATATCAATTCTGTGGGCAGTAAATTATTTAAATGAACCTGGTGATAAGAATAATCAGGATGATATAATTTTTAAAATTGATAAGGGAGCTACTCTTAACAGTATCTCGGAAAACATTTACGAATCCGGATTAATAAAATACCCATGGGCGATGATATTTTACAGTCGACTTATGGGAACAGAATCTGATTTTAAAGTAGGGGTTTACAGAATTAGCTATAAAATGAGTTTGGTAGAGATACACGATTATCTTATAGAAGGAAGACAGCAGCTTTATAAAGTTATTATTCCTGAGGGGTGGACAAGCCGGCAGATAGCAGATTTCCTTGAAAGTTTTGAGATTACTGATAGGGAAGGGTTTCTTGAAGCTGTAGGTTCTTCTGAACTTATTGGAGAATTAGGCCTCTCATATAAAAATCTTGAGGGTTTTTTGTATCCTGATACTTATATGTTTCAAAAAAACTTTCCTGCAGAAAAAATTGTAACAGTGATGGTTAAGAACTTTTTTTCGAAACTTATGAAAATTTATCCTGAATATGAAGATCTTAATGAAAGAGTACTTATAGATAAAGTTATTCTTGCATCAATTGTGGAGAAAGAATACAGAGATCCGGCCGAAGCACCATTGATGGCAGGTGTTTTTTACAATCGCCTTTCTAATTCCAGACCGATCCCTTTAGGTTCATGTGCAACAATAGTCTATATCATTGCCGATATTCAGAATAAACCGCATCCGGATGTCATTACTTATCAGGATTTAAAAATTGTATCTCCTTATAATACATATATAAATACAGGTCTTCCGCCAGGACCCATATCAAACCCGGGAGAAGTAGCTTTAAAAGCATCTTTCTATCCGGAAGATAGTAATTATCTTTATTTTTTATTGAAGAACCCCGAATCAGGGCAGCATCTATTTACCAGAAATTTATCCGAGCATAATGCAGCTTATAATTTGTATATAAAGAAAAATTAGGATTCCAGGTTGATGTCATTTGATCTTAAGAAAAAGGAAATTCTTGATAAAACCAGTATAGTAGCAGTGGTTTCTGAGTATGTAAGTTTAAAACAGAAAGGGAATATGTATTGGGGGCTCTGTCCCTTTCATAATGAAAAAACACCTTCATTTTCAGTCACAGAAGAGAAAAATATGTTTTATTGTTTCGGATGCCATAAAGGGGGGAATGTTTTTGATTTTCTAATTGAAATTGAAAATCTTTCGTTTTTCGAAGCATTCAAACAATTAGCTGAAAAAGCAGGAGTTGAAATTGATAAAAATAAGGAAAGTCCGGAAGACAAATATAAAATAGCGCTTTTAGGCCTTTATAATAAAATTGCAGGAAGTTTTAACTATATTCTTTTAAACAAAGATTCCGGGCAAAATGCAAGAGAATATTTAGATAAAAGAGGTATTACAGAGGTAACAATTAGAACTTTTAATTTAGGATATGCTCCTTCAGAAAGGTTCTGGCTGTATGATTTCCTTCTAACCAAGAATTATTCAGAAGAATTTTTGTCTAAATCGGGAATATTTTCGAAAAAAAATAATAGAATATCTCTTTTCAGCAATCGTAT
>DAOWMA010000276.1 GCA_030643345.1 Spirochaetaceae bacterium | reverse complement strand
TTATAATAAATTTGAATCCTTCATTACACATTTTGAGGAAAACAACCAGGGATCATCCCATAATATTAAGCCTGAAGCCCTGGAACCGGGGATGTATCTGGATCAGGAAATAATACTTTCCAATGGTCTTCTCCTCATCCCCAGGGGCGTCATTTTGGATACAGTAATGATAAGCAAGATCCAGTCATTTTCATCAACACTGCTTGGCCAGGGTGTAATAAGAGTTATATATTAGGCTATACCTATACCGCCCACTCAAGTCCAAGTTCTGCAAGCTTTCCATTGAGAGGAGCACCATGTTCGTCCCATCCAAGAAAACCATAATACTGAGCTTTCATACGCTCAAAATCCTCTTTATTTACTGATCGCCCCTTTGATGGACCATCATAAAGAGGCTGAAACATCTTTTCAGGCAGTTTATCATCCTTATCCGTAAACCCTCTACGAAGATTAAGAAGGCGCATCATTGTAATCTTCCGCTCCCCTGCCATCATCAGTTCCCAGAAAGTCATATCCATACCAGTAGTATAACGAACAAGATCTTCAAGCTCAGGGTAGGTATAAAGACTTCCGGCACCCCAGCAGAACATACATAGATTAAGAGAATCCAGAACAGAATAATAATACTGGGAATACACAGCCATACGGACCTTATTGGTTCCTGTGGAATTAACATCATCTGTTTCCAAAATACCCAATCCTCTTGAAGCTTCTGAATCATCTGTTATCAGCCAGTCATGTTCACTGGACATATGATCTGCACCAATAGGAACAACTGCGTACATCAGTGCAAGAGATGGTTTTACCTGCGGCATATGAACTGCAAAACCATGACCCTTAACATGCACTGCATATTTCCTGGTTTCTTCACCAAAATGCTTTATTGCAGCTTCAAAACCATTAGCAAGAATATCACCAATACCTTCTCTGTTTCCTACCTGCTCTATAAGCCAGATTACTGCATCAGGATTTCCAAAACCAAAACCCTTATAGCCTATCTGATCATCAGTGATTAAACCTTTCTCTACAGATTCGGCAAGATAAGATACAATTCCTCCTAAAGTAATAGTATCTATACCATAGGTATTACAAAGCTCATTTGCTTTTGCAACTGCAACCGGATCAAAAATATCCAGATTTGAACCAAGAACTCCAATTGTCTCAAATTCGGGTCCCCCCAGCTTATCTGTAACCTTATATGGGGTCTCTGCTTTTACAGTCTTTCGGCAGCCTACGGCACAGCCATAACAGGTAGTACCTTTTGCCAGAAAAGCTTCATCATAATTACTTCTGTCCAGTTTAGCATAATCCTCATGATAACCGGTAGAATAGTTATGAACACAAAGATTTCCTGCTTCTGCATTACCAAGAACAATGCCTTCTGTACCATATTTTTTTATTGTTGAAACAAAGCCTGAACCAGGAATTCTGGAAATTGCAGTCTTTGCCAGAGTTTTTAATCCTTCAGGGTCCTCAAACTCAACAGTTCCGCTGCTTTTTACGACAACAGCTCTAAGATTTTTACTCCCGAAAACTGCGCCCATACCCGTTCTGCCATAAGCATCATGCAGATCACTGGATACCGAAGCATACTTTACCAGTTTTTCACCGGCAGGACCGCACTGCATAACAGAAACACCTTTCCTGCCATATTTCTCTTCAAAAACGCCTCTGGCATCCAGAATAGATTTTCCACTTACATCTTCAGCACCAAGAATTAACACCTCTCCATCCTCTATGTAGATGTAAGACATTTCTGCTGCCTTTCCTGTAATTATAACTGCATCCCAGCCAGCCCTCTTTAGAAAGGGACCAAAACTTCCACCCGCCTGAGAATCTCCAATACCTCCTGTTTCAGGAGAAAGAGCTGTCATTCCACACCTGCTTACACCACTTACTGCTGATCCTGTAGTAATACCTGGTGCAATAGTAATAACATTTTCAGGGGAAAGCGGATCGGTATTGGCATCAGTTTCCTTTAACAGAAAATATGTTCCAAAACCACCACCACCAAGATACTTTCTATAAAAATCCTGATTAAAAGATTCTTCCCTAAAAGAACCATCAGTAAGATTAATACGTAAAAATTTTCCTGTATATCCCTTTGACATATAACCCCTCCTTGGGATGCATAGGCGAGCAGGTTAGGACGCATACCCGAGCAATAGACGAAGTCTATGACCAGGGGACGAAGTCCCGACCAGCCTTAGAAAGCTTCTTTTAAAAGTGACATCAGGTCATCCTGAGTACAAGGTCTGGAATTTGTAAGATGGCAGGGATCCAGAAAGGACTTTCCGGCGATCTCTTCCAGTTGATCTTCCTTAACACCAGCTTCCTTAAGAGAAGAAGGTATTCCAATTCTTTTATTTAAAGCCCGTACTTCTTCAATTGCTTTTTCAGCAGCTTCAAGCTCATCCATTCCAAAAATGTTTACACCGAATTCTCTTGCAATTACAGCATATTCTTTTTTTGATACTTCCTTGTTGTAGTTCATAACAACTGGAAGAACAATAGCATTTGCAAGGCCATGCTGAAGATTACATACTGCAGAAAGGGCATGAGATAATGAATGAGCAGTCCCCAGATCTTTCTGGAAAGCTACAGCACCCATCATGGCAGCAAGCATCATGTATCCCCTTGCTTCTATGTCCGTTGGATCTTTAACTGCTTTCTCCAGATATTTCACTACAAACTCAATACCCTTTACAGCAATTCCATCACACATGGGATGAAAAACAGGTGCAGTAAGAGATTCTATACTATGGGTTAGAGCATCCATACCGGTAGCAGCTGTTAGATGTGGCGGAAGACTAACAGTTAACTCCGGATCAAGGACTGCCCTCGCAGGAGCCATGAGAGGATGACAGACAAAAAATTTTCTACCCTGAGAGGTTGATGTTATTACAGAACATTTACCTACTTCGCTTCCAGTACCAGCAGTAGTTGGTATTAGAATAATTTTTGGGAGAGGTCCTTTTATCTCTTTCTTTGTACTGGACTGGGCATCGTAATCTGCTATATCGCCACCTTCCCCTACAAGGACAGCAAGGGCCTTTGCTGCATCCATAGGGCTTCCTCCACCTACTCCAATGATAAAATCACAATTTGCAGATTTGTAAACTGCTACACCATTTTCTACATCAACATCATGGGGATTAGGCTGAACGCCCGAAAATACTTTATATTCTATACTTTTCCCATCCAGTACTTTTAAAATACTTTTAAAAGCATCTGTCTTCTCCATCATGGGATCTGTCACAATCATGGGTTTTTTAACTCCCAATTCTTCAAACTCTCCCGGAAGCTCTCCTATTGAACCAGGTCCATAGATTATGGACACAGGAAACGAGAACCTGGTGATCTCTTTTACCATTCTTTTTCTCCTTAGGTTGCATAGGCGAGCAGCCAACTTGTTGGCGACCAGCCTTTTAATCCCAAATTACAAATTGCAAGATAATTCAAAATAATACAAAACAATTCAAACACATAATTCATTTAGAAGATATCACTATCTACAGCATAATGGCAACTTAAATTTATCGATAGATCAGTGAAAACAGAATCAATTTGATAGATCAATTAACCGGGATAAAGGGATATCAGAAACTGATGATTCATGCCACTTTCCTCTGAAAGAAGGATCATTAACAAGAATAGAGAGAACCTGCCCGGACGTAAGTATATTTAATTCTATTAAAAACTCCCCGATCCTGCGCTCGCTGTCATCCTTATAAGGCATCTGTTCCATCTAAACTGCTCCTAAAACGAAGTATAATTAACTGCAGAACAGAAAGATAGGAAAAGTATAAAAATAGTTAATAATATTATTATTAACATATAGACAGAT
>DAOWMA010000074.1 GCA_030643345.1 Spirochaetaceae bacterium | reverse complement strand
CAGTAAAGAAAAGCGGAATTCCAATAGTTGTTTGTATAAACAGTTTTTATACCGACAAAAAAAGTGAAATTGAAGCAGTTAGAAAAGCTGTAAAGGCAGCAGGTGCAAGAGTTGCAGTATCCACCCACTGGCAATTTGGCGGTGCAGGTGCTAAAGAACTGGCTGAAGAAGTAATTGCTGCCTGCGAAGAAAAACCTGATTTCAAATTCCTCTACGATGAGAAGACACCGCAGCATGACAGAATTGCCAGAATTGCTACGGAAGTTTACGGAGCAGACGGTGTTACTTACAGCCCTGCAGCTGAAGCAAAACTCAGGAAAATAATGGAAAATCCAAAACTTGCAAACATGGGAACTTGTATGGTGAAAACTCAGCTTAGCCTCTCTCATGATCCGACACTGAAGGGAAGACCAAAGGGATGGACTCTGCCTATCGAAGATATCTTAATCTACCAGGGGGCCGAGTTTATTGTTCCTGTAGCAGGGGGAATTAAACTTATGCCCGGAACAGCGTCAGATCCGGCATTCAGAAGAATTGATGTGGAAGTTGAAACCGGTAAGGTAACCGGGCTTTTCTAGATTTTATACATTTAATAAAAAAGGCAGCCTTTAACTGGCTGCCTTTTTTTGAATATAGGGAGGATTTACCTAAGACCGATATACTTCAGGCAGCATCCCCTTCCTGATAACACAATAATAAATAAACAACTCCATCAGTATAAGATGATTATCCCTGGTCATCTCTCTTGCAAGAATATCATATTTTGCTATAAGAACAATAATTTGCTGAAGTTCTTTGGTAGAATAACTTTTTAAGCCGTCAATATATGTTTGCTGGTTCCTTTTACCCCTGATTTGTGCCTTTGTCAAAGCTTCTTCCCGACCATACTGTCTCGAAAATAGTTGCGACAGAGTTAAGAGTTTTCTAAACTGCCATTGCAGCCCGCTAATCAGCTGAATGGGAGAACCTTCACCGGACAGTGCAATTTTATGGAGGACCTCAATAGAAGAAGAAAAATCACCCATAGTTATTTTCTTAAATAATGTAAAAACATTTTCTTCTTTGCTATGATAGATAAAACGTTCAATATCTTCTTCTTCTATCTGTGAGTTCTCACCAAAAAATACTGCAAGCTTATTACATGCAATCCTCATATCGTTTGTATTGTTTTCAACCATTTCAAGCAGCATCTCAGTTGCATCTGTTGAAATAGCAATATTTTCTTTTCGAAAATAATTGGCAACCCATGTTTTCTTTTGATTTTCGAATAATTCCCAGAAAATGCGTACCGCTTTCTTGGATATGGATGAAGATATTTTTTTATCAACACTCGATTTATCAGATACAAGGAACAGGGTACAGTCAGTTCCGGGTGATTTTATATATGAAACCAGCTCTGCAATTTCATTCTTTTTTAAATCCTCCACATTCATAAAGGTAACAAATTTATAATTAGAAAAAAGTGCTCCATTTTTCATAAGGGAAATTACTTCCCCAACTGATGTGTCATAAGGATAAAATTTATGAATTTCAGAGTTTACCCCCGACCGTTTTTTAAAGGACCCCTGAATTTTATGTATTTCATCAAATTTCTGCCCAACCTCCGGCCCCAGAAATAGGTATACTGGTTCCGGATTATTCATAGCTTCTAATTAAATACTGGAGTTTTCCCAATATCCTGACATTTTGTGAGTAGATGGGAGGATAGATTGGATTTTCAGCCTTTAGTTTTATCCTGTTCTTTTCTTTGAAAAATCTTTTTAATGTTACAGCCTCATCATTTACCATAGCAACAATAATATCTCCGTTCTCTGCCGTTTGTTTTTGAATCATAATCGCGGTATCACCATCCATTATACCGATATCCTGCATACTGTCACCCTTTACTACAAGTGCAAAATGGGTCCCTGTAGAGAGATTGGAGGCGGCAATTTTTATATAACCATCAAAATTCTCTTCTGTTAACAGAGGTAATCCGGCAGCTACATTTCCAAGAAGGGGAATATCAATAATCTCCTCTTTTTCCTTCTCATCATCAATTATACCAATAGCTCTGGAACGTTTGACATCACAGTGTATTTTCCCCTTTTTTTCAAGAGCTTTTACATGGTCGTATGCACCATTAGCTGTAATGTGAAAAGATGATGCTATTTCTCTCATGGTAGGGGGATATTTATTTGTACTGATAAACATCTTAATAAAGTTAAGGACCTCTTCCTGTCTTTCCGTTAATTTTTTCACTTCTTTATTTCTATTCCAAATTTCTTTATTTTACCATGTAAATTACTTGGATATATACCCAGGACTTCCGCTGCACGTGAAATATTATAATTGTTTTGTTCCAGTTTTTGAATAAGAAGCTGCTTTTCAAATTTATCCTTTGCATCGGTAAGTTTCATTTCTGAATATTCATCATCCAGGTTTGATTGTGTATACACATTTTTATCTTCCTGCAGGTAATATTTTACAGTTTCAGCTGATATTACTTGCTCATCTGTCATTATATTAATTCTTTCGATAAAATTTTTCAATTCCCTTATATTCCCCGGCCACTTGTGGGCACGTAGGAATTTCAACCCCTCTTTGGATATTGTCTTGCAAACTTCACTGGTATTCGATTTAAACTTTTCCATAAAGTAAGAAACAAGCTCTTCCAGATCACTGGTCCTCTCTGAAAGGGAAGGAGCATGAATTGGAACTACATTAAGTCTGTAATAGAGGTCTTCTCTGAACCGCCCGGCAGATACTTCACCAACTATATCTTTATTTGTTGCTGCAATAAGCCGAATATCCACAGTGATCGATTCTTCACTGCCAATTCTTTCAAATTTAAGCTCCTGAATTGCCCTTAATACTTTAGCCTGTGCACTAATTGACATATCTGCTATTTCGTCAAGAAAAAGAGTTCCGCCATGAGCAAGTTCAAATTTACCTTTACGCCTTGCAATTGCAGAGGTAAAAGCCCCTTTTTCATGTCCAAATAATTCACTTTCAATAAGTGTATCCGGTATTGCTGCACAGTTAACTTCAACAAAAGGCCCGGCGGACCTGCTGCTTTTACGATGGATCTCTCTTGCTATAAGTTCTTTTCCAGTTCCGTTTTCACCAGTTATCAATATTTTTGCATTGGAAAAAGCACTTTGATTTATTCTGGTCCAGACCGCCTGCATTGATTCAGATGAACCAATCATTTTATCATCCATAAGAATAGAATTTTTCAGGACAGCATTTTCTTTTTTCAGTTTTTCAAATTTAAGTGCATTATTGATAAGATTAATTATCTTATCCAAAGAAAGCGGCTTTTCAAGAAAATCATAGGCCCCAAGTTTAACAGCCTTAACAGCAATATCAATATTAGCATGACCGGAAATCATAATAACCTCAATATCAGGATATTCCTTTTTAATCTCTTTCAGGACATCAATTCCACCCATATTGGGTAGCCATACATCAAGAATAACAAGATCCACTGATTCTTCCCTGAGAACAGTTAACCCTTCAAAGCCATCGCCTCCGGTAAAAACCTGATGATTTTCATCTTTTATAATATCTGACAAAACAGTTCTGATCCCAGGTTCATCATCAATAATCAAAATCTTACTCATTTGAAATCCTCCATAGGGAGTTCAATAAAAAAGGTGGTCCCCACTTCAAGCTCAGATTCATACCAGATAGTACCCTTGTGGTCAGATATTATCCTCTCCACAATTGGAAGCCCCAAACCAGTTCCACCTTCCTTTGCCGTGAAATATGGATCAAAAATTTGCTTCTTCATGGCAGGATCTATCCCCGAACCGGTATCAGTAATCTGGATTCTACAGTAGTGAGTATTCCCTTTTCTTACCAGTTCTGTTCTAAAGGCAACAGTACCTGTTCCACTAATTGCCTCAAACGAGTTACTGATCAGATTGGAAAATACTCTCTGAATCTGACCTTTATTTCCTTTCAGACAGACATCCTCCAACCCATAAAAATCCAGTGTAATATCGGGATAGGATTCTGAATAAAGCATAGAAACCTCAGTAATAAGATTTTTCAGTTCAATATCCTCCCGAACAGGAGAAGGCATTTTTGCAAAATCTTTGAACTGTGCCAGTAATTCCGTCAGATTTCCTACTTCTTTAATTATAGCATCAACCGCAGGTTCCAGTATAGTATCTATCGAATCCGGATTAGTCTTATACTTTTTTAGTATTCTCTGGGCTGAAAGCTTAATTGGTGTAAGCGGGTTTTTAATTTCATGGGCCATCCGTTGTGCAATTTCCTGCCAGGCAGTTACCTTTTCGGTATGGGCCAGATTATTCCTTGATAGTTCCAGTTCAGATACCATGTAGTTGAATGAATTCACCAAATTTGAAAGATCATCATTTGAATGGGTCAGGACCCTGTAAGAATAATCACCTTCTACAACCCTTCTGATTGCCTCCTGGAGGTGAGCAATAGGCTGTATTATCTCTTCACTTAAAAGAAAGCTTGTCAGTATTGACAGCAGAATTATGGGTAATGAAAAATATGTGTAGAAAAGCAGCAGAATCAGTAGAAAGCGAAGATGGTCTCCTTTACTCTTTGAAAAGAGTTGCAGGGCATTGGTTATTTCCCATGCACTCTGATCAAAATTTTCCGGAAGAAGAATAGTCAAAATTACAGAAAGTGAATTCCCATTGGAAAGGAAATCCTTTCTTGTCCTTACAATACTTCTGCCGCCCTCTTTTGACCTGGTCACTGCTCCATTTTCAAGATTATTAAGATTAACTCCCGGAGAGGTATTTTTTTCTCCCATGAAAAGTTTTTCTTTACCATCAGAATTATATATTGCAACACTGCTGAGAGAAGGAAAGGCACCATGAATATTTCGCCACATTCGCTCCGGGGATGATTCTGTATTTAGTATAATATTTTCAAATACAAAACTGTCTCTGAATACTGCAATATTATCCATAGTTGATCTATTATATTCTATTGCAATATCCAATCCACCTTGAAGAGCATCTTCTATTCCGGACGAGAACCATGATTTTGTTACAGTATTAATGAAATTTACAGCAAGAATCCCCTGAGGGACAGAGGAGAGAATAGTAATAAAGGTAAAAAATATAATCAACTTAGTCTTGAAATTTGATCCGGATTGTTTTTTCCTTCTCTGTCTAATTAATTTAATTATATTGAAGACTATTGTAGCTATTAGAAATATGGGGAGAACAAGAGCAAGAGGAATATAGTTAAGAGCTGACATTGAGTTCCCTGAGGCTACACCCAAAAGGACTTTGTCTGCAAAAATGAGAATGAGAATAATAAGTAAAATATAAATCAAAACTGTACTGATAAGGCCGGTATAAGCAGATTTTGTATTTTGATAACTGCTCATAGCTTTGATTTATTCTTCCTCAAACCTATTTTCAAAAAGTTTAACAATTGCACTAACTACCTCTTCTTCATCATTCCCTTCGGCAATGACCTGAATTACAGATTTATAGTTGGCCCCCAGAGTAATTATGCCCATAATTGATTTTGCATTTATTCTCATATTATCATGCTCAAGAAAAATTTCAGAATCATATTCATTTGCAGTTTTTACGATCAGAGCGGCTGGTCTTGCATGTATACCAGCTCTGTTTTTAATTGTTACAGTCTCTTGTTTCATTATTCACCTTAGAAAATATCACTATTATTGGAATACAGGTTTCTGGCATTTTTACTTTCAAGCCACTTTAATATGTTATTATCAAATTCCTGAGCAGAGTGATACCCCAGTTTTTTCAATCTTTCGTTCATAGCGGCAACTTCGATTAGAATTGGTATATTCCGTCCTGCTTTTACCGGCATTTTTATGAGTGGGATCTTAACCTCCAGGATTTCTTTCGAGGCATCCCCTGTTCCTATTCGATCATAAACTACTTCCGGGTCCCATAGTTCCAGCTCAATCAGCAGCTGAATTTGTTTTTTATCTCTTATGGAACCAACTCCAAACAGATAACTCACATTTATTATACCAAGACCTCTAACTTCCATATGATGTCCAAGCATCTCATTTATACCTGAACCCATTAAATAATTCCCATTTACACTCTTTAATACAACAGTATCATCTGCAATAAGTCTATGGCCCCTTTCTATAAGCTCCAGAGCGGTTTCACTCTTTCCAACGCCGCTGCCACCTGTAATTAAGACTCCTATTCCAAATACTTCAACCAAAACTCCATGGATAGCACTGGACGGGGCGAAAATATCACTTAGGGCCCGCATTAATCTAACGGTAAACTCAGAGGATGTAAGATCAGTTTGAAGAATGGCACATCCTGATTTTTCTGCAATATGAAGAAGTTCTGCACTGGGAACTTCTGAATAGCTGAACACACAACAGGAAAGCTGATATGAAAACATTTTTTCTACAGCTGCCATTATGTTATTTTTTTCCAGCATCTTTAAATAAGCTATCTCACCTCTTCCAAAGAGTTGTATCCTATGATAGGCAAACTCCTCAAAGAACCCGCTAAGAGTCAACCCCGGGCGATTTATTTCAGGATCAGTAATAATCCTGGAAAGCCCTTGTCTCCCTGCCAGACATTTGAGATTCAGAGAGTTATGGTCCTTTAAATCCAGATCAATCAGATCCAAAACAGTAAAATTTTTCATTGTATTGTGATAACTATAGCACAAATTAAGTTAAAAAAAAAAGGGCTTCCCGCCATTTGGAGGGAAGCCCTGAATAATAAATAAGAAATTAGCTATGATCAGATATTTTTTCCTTCTCTTTTCGTACTTTAAGCTCCAGTTTATGTATAAAATTTTCAATACCCTCGTACAATTCTATCGATTCCAGACTCAGATGTGATGATTTGCCCCATCTAAAATGGATATTACCATCTACCTTGTATCCATGCTTTTCTTTAGTGATGGTTAAAAGCAGATCAATAATGTGGTCCTTTGCAAAACTGATGTGTTCCAGCTTTTTGTCTATGAATTCCCGTGTTGCATCACTGACATTGTAATGGATACCTTTAATCTCTACATTCATAAATCCCTCCAAAGCAAGTTATAACTTAATGATATTTAATTGTACAACAAAAAGCAAATTTTTTTTATCTTTCATAGGATGAATCTATAGAAAGTTCCGATCTGTACTTTGCGACTGTGCGGCGGGCAATATTTATCCCCTGCTGCTTAAGCAGATCGGAAATTTTCTGGTCTGAGAATCGTTTCCCGGTTGTATGCTCTTCAAGTAACTCTCTGATCGTAGCTTTTACCCCTTCCTTCGAGAAGCGGGACCCTGATGATCCCGGACCGGAAATAGAATTCGTAAAAAAGTACTTTATTGGATATATACCCCATTCAGTCTGCATGTATTTAGCATTTGATATCCTTGAAACAGTGGTTTCATGAACATTGACCTCATCTGCAACATCCTTTAGTGTTAAGGGTAATAAGTATTTAGGCCCTTTTATAAAAAAATTCCTTTGAAACTCTACAATAACTTTTGCTATTTTTATAAGAGTTTTATTTCTCAATTGGATACTATTGATAAACCATCTTGCATTCCTGATACTGTTATTGACGTACTGTCTGGTATTCTTCTCCTGTTTACTCTCCCGGGTCTCCTCAAAAAAAGGTGAGATCCCGAGGACAGGAATCTCTTCATCATTAAGGACCAGAACAAATACACCATCCTTTATAGTTACCATAATGTCCGGTATTACATAAACAGGAGGACTATTTGAAAAAAGTCTCCCCGGATAAGGGTTTAATGTTTGAATGAACTCTATAATATATTCAATATCATCAGCAGGTATATCCAGTTTTCCTGCAAGAAGTTTTGTTTCTCTCTTTTTTACCAGAGGCAGATAATTCTCTATTATATCTACAGCTCCTTCCGGTGTATCTCCTGCCATAGTGGCCTGTAGTATAAGTGACTCTTTGTAATCTTTAACGCAGATACCGGCAGGATCAAAGGAGTGTATAATATCCATCACTTCCAATGCCAGTATACTCTGATTTTCATCCAATAGAGATAGTGGCTCCTCCAGGAAAAAACCATTGCTATCCAGATTGTGTATAAACAGTTCTCCAATTTCAAACAGTTCCTGACTTAAAGGTTGCAGAAGT
>DAOWMA010000321.1 GCA_030643345.1 Spirochaetaceae bacterium | reverse complement strand
CCTGATCTTTGGCTGAAAGTTTATCCATAGACATTTTGCTGGCTACTGTAATTTCAGGAACTCTTGTGTGTTCATCAAGAGTATAATACATGGCTACCTCATAGTGACTGGTTGAATAATAACTTGGCCAGTTATTTTCTGCACCATCAATAACTCCTGTCTGAATTGCTGAATAAACTTCTCCGAATGGCATTGGTGTAGCAACAGCACCAAGTGCTTCAACTAATCCTACCATTAAGGCACTTTCCTGAACTCTGATTTTAAGTCCTGCAAGGTCTGCAACTGTTTTAATAGGTCGTACTGAGTTATAGAAACTTCTTGCCCCGGAATCAAACCATGAAAGACCAACAAATCCTGATGGTTCGAGGCTGTCCAGAAATTCATCTCCGATTGAGCTGTTTAATACTTCCCACATGTGCTCCGGGCTTCTATACAGATACGGCATTTGAAGAGCATTAAAATCCGGTGCAAATGCTGCAAGAGGTGAAATACTAACTCTTGTAAAATCAATTGCGCCAAACTGTACCTGTTCAATTACTGCTCTTTCTTCACCAAGCTGTGAACCAGGATAAACTTCAATTTTAATCCTGCCGTTCGTTCTTTCTTCAACAAGTCTTGCAAACTCATAGTCACCTTGAGTTGTTGGGTAATCTGCTCCATGGGTTTCAGCTAATCTTAGAACAACTGGTTCGCTGCTTACTTCACTTTCTGTACTCCCAGCTGCCCAGGAAAATCCTGCTGTCAAAAGAACAAGCAGAAATACTACAATACCTCTTTTCATTTTTTTCTCCTAAATTATGTGATTTTTATTAATTCATTATAAAACGGAAGAGGAAATCCCGCCCTGTTATATATTGCTTTATCCTGTATATTTTTGGCCGGGGATTTCCCAAATTTGGTGAATCTTTAATATGAAGTGTAAATTATTGCTGTCTTAGCATTTTATTGCTGCGGAACGATGTAGGTGAGGTGGATAGAACACGTTTAAACACACGGGTAAAATAATTTGGATCGTTATATCCAACCTCCCTGCTGATCTCTTTGATTGAAAGATTAGTTTCCAACAGGAGTTGTTTTGCTTCTTCGATACGCCGGTTTGTTAAGTAATCAATAAAAGTTAACTTTTTTCTCTTTTTAAATAATTTACTAAAATAGAAACTTGATAGTCTGCAATGTGATGCTGTCTCTTCCAGGGTAATATCATTTTTATAATTGCTGTCAATAAATTTGCATGCCTGTTCTATGGCAGGACTGTTTTCAATTTCATGAATTTGGTTAATTTTTTCGAGGAGATCATTTAAAAACAAATTTACCGTAGACATAAGAACAACAGCTACGGTTGATTCCTTTATTTCACTGTCATCAAGTAAGCATTTACCATCAGGAGATTTATAAGCAGCAGCATGTTTAAGAACAGTAACCAACTCGATCAGATTTTTTTTCTTTTCCTCAAAACCCAAGGCTGAAAATTCAAACCACTCATTTATCTGCTGGAAGATCTTCATCACATTATCCCTTTTACCGCTTAAGACTGCCTGCTCCATCCCTATTTCAAGTCTTATAGGAAATTGAGATGTTTCATCTTCCTGTATTGAAATTATCCCCTCTCCTTTTTCCGGTCGTCTTTCCAGATTGTTCTTGGCCGTTGAAAAGGACGAAAGTGCTTTTGCGGGATTTATAAAAACAGAGCCAATACCAATCATTACATCGATGTTAAGAGTTTTTTTGATCTCTCTGGTAAGCTCTGTAATTAAACTGGGAATATATTCATTTTCCAGATTACTATCTTTCTCCTGGTCCAAATTTAAAAGAAAGTAAATATTTGATAAATCAATGTTAAATAGAGTTAGTATACCTCTTTTCTTCAGGCTGGATTTTAATAT
This sequence comes from Spirochaetaceae bacterium, assembly GCA_030643345.1. GTDB lineage: Bacteria > Spirochaetota > Spirochaetia > B11-G9 > B11-G9 > JAJRQE01. The sequence continues at coordinate 1,458 of DAOWMA010000321.1, read as the reverse complement.
AAAAGCACATCGCTTTTTAAGTACCTGTTTTTGATAGCTGGAGCCAACATGTATTGGATAGGTATCAAAGAGAAGTTTTACAATCCCGGCTCTGGCCGAATAGAAATCAATATCCAGAATTGACAGGTAGTTTTCAAACTTTTCTTCTGTAATCCCCCGTACTGATAAATTATAGATAAACTCATTTTCAAGATATCCTGTTGCTCTGTTCAATTTTAATTCATTATTTTCCTTTTGGTCCAAATCTGATTTTCTATTATCTATCTTTGTAATAAGTTTTGTAATTACTTCCAGTACACGGTTTTCTGAAGATGGTTTTATAATTAAGTCATCTACTCCGATCTGGATTGCTTCGTGAGCATAGTCAAACTGATTAAAGGCAGTCAAAAAAACTATTGAAACTTCAGGATCTGTCTCTCTAATTACTCTTGCAGCTTCTATCCCATTAATTCCCGGCATTTTAATATCCAGAAAAATAATATCCGGATTAAATGATCTGAATTTTACAATCGCTTCTCGTCCATTCACAGCATCCTGTATTTCAAGTATTGAATCTATCCCTTTATTTATTATGGCCCTAAGAGCGTTTCTTTCCAATTCTTCGTCATCAACTATCAGTATTTTATACACTTATCTCTCCGGGTATTGTTAATATAATTGTTGTACCTTTCCCCTGAATACTCTGTATATCAAAGGAACCTTTCCCCTGGAATGCAATATTCAAGCGACGTTTAACATTTGAAATTCCTATTCCTGTAGATTGATCAGATAAAACAGGACCATCACCACCGAGAATTTCCTTTAGAAGATCCTGCGGAATACCTTTTCCTGTATCTGAAATCTTTAATTGTATAGCTCCATTCAGCTGTTCTATGTCCAGGGTTATCACTCCTCCATCTTCTTTAGGTTCAATACCGTATTTAATTGCATTTTCAACAAGAGGTTGAATTGTAAAAATTGGTATATTAATTTTAGATAAATCAAGATCACATAATACTTCAAAGGAAAGTCTGGCTCCGTATCGTATCTTTTGAATGTACATGTATTCATTGAGGATATCTATCTCTTCAGACAAGGGGACAATACAACTCTGTTTGTTTAGAGTATATCTGAAAATATTTGAAAGGGATTCTATCAGCTTAACCGTATTTGGAGCTTTTTCAAACATTGATGTTCTTGAAATTGTATTAAGGGTGTTAAACAGAAAATGAGGACTAATCTGGGACTGAAGACTTAGAAATTGCGCCTCCTTCAGAGACCTGTTCATTTCAGCAATCTTAAGTTCATCCTCCCTCAGTCTTCTTTCTATATCAACCTTACCTTCAAGGCTTTTTATCATCTCATGTATATTGGTATTCATTTTATTGAAAGAATTTGTAAGTATACCAAGTTCGTCCTTATAAGGAACTATATAATTGGATATAGTCAAATCGCCTTCTGCTATCTTTAAGGACCTGG
>DAOWMA010000308.1 GCA_030643345.1 Spirochaetaceae bacterium | reverse complement strand
TTTTTTTCTTTTGTACCCTAAGTATATTATAGTTACATGACTAAAGATATTTAAGTATATCGTATCTATCGGGCAGCTTGCCTGTAATGCATCCCAAGCAATGCGACAGTTACAAATATTGTACAACGACTGGAAAGTCGGGGTTATTTAAAAAGAGAAAGAAGCTCCGGTGATAAACGCAAGGTATTTGTTGAAAACACCAGTCAATCTTAGGAAATATTAAACCCTGGGAACAAACTATGCTTCTTTCTTCACTTCAACGAATCGCAGAAATGATGGATGCCGGGGATATTCCCGCATCCTCTATTCTTTATTCCACAGAAAATATTGAGAATAAGGTAGAATAATCAGTTTTTAGGATTATGGATATTATTGAATCTTTTGTGTTCCTGATACATTTCCATCATCTGTTTTCCTTTTCCAAATTCCTGGATACAATAAAATGTTCAATAATAGAAACTACAGTCTGGCTTATCCAGTATAAAACCACACCTGACGGGAGTTTGTACAGAACCACAAATATTAATATTGGGATTAACCAGGATGCTCTACTCATATTTTTATCTGCTGAATCAGGAGGCTGAGTAATCCTCGTCTGAACAAAGGTTACTGCAAGCATAAGAAAGGGTAATAAGCGAAGAGCCTTCCATCCCAGAACAGGAACAGAATAATTATTAAAGGCAATGAGTGTATCCGGCAAAGATAAATCGGGAATAATACCTGGAATAAACACAGCACCCATCATATCAAAATCTGTCCCTAAAAGCCTGTATAGAGCAACAAATACTAAAAGCTGTAGAATAAGAGGAAGAACACTCATAATAGGTTTAATGCCCTCTTCCATATAGAGTTCATTCTGTTTTTGTTTAAAAACAGACCTGTCACCTGCCGCTTCTTTTTTAAATTTCATTAATTCCGGCTGAAGAGAACGAATTTTAATATTTGTCCAGATACTCTTTTTGCTTAAAGGATAGATAAGCAGTTTAATAATAATAGCTAAAAATATTATTGCAATTCCATAGTTGGGTATAAGTCTGAAATAAAACTGGCGAAGTAATGCTCCAAAAAGATTTACTATAGGCCTAAGAAGTTTACCAGGATCAATAAGAGATTCAAACCCCATTTCACTAAAACCAAAACTATTATTTTCGGAGCTGTTATATGCAGTAAGTTCACCCTTTCGCTTGGGTCCCATATAGAAGTAGAAATTATCTGAAACAGAACCAGATGATAAATCCTCTGCCTGTCTGATAAACCTGATTTCATGATGCCCGGGAGTTCCCTCAATTTTTCTACGATCGTACTCAGTCCCTGTTAAAGTGGAGGGAGGAATAGTAATTGCTGCAAAATATTTGCTTTCAACTGCAGCCCATAAAATGGGTTCATCATTTCTTAAATATTTACTTGACGATATTTTAGGATAACCTTTACCCTGATCTGCATAGATTGTAAATTTTCTAAAATCATATCTGTTATCAAGTGTTTCGTAGACCGGTCCAAGTTCAAAACCTGTAGCCAGGGAATACAAACCACCAGATTCATTTAGCTGCGGGATTTCACCTTCTACAACCTTTAAATCAACTTCCAGAGAAAAAAGATAATCTTCAGGATCAAATATCCAATTTTTTGTTATCTGTAAAAGATCACCTCTATCTGTCTGATAGGTAATGGTAAAAACATACGAATTATTACCAATTTTATTATAACTGTAGATACCATTTTCAGGGTTAGTCGAATTAAAGTAAAGAATACCAGGATAAATATTCATATTATTTGGAAAAACCATTTCCAGAGCTCCACCGTCCCCATTATGATGATTTTTCAACATAAGAGAGGTAATGACACCACCTTCTGTGGAGAATTTGATAAAGAACTGATTTGTTTCTTCACTAATTGCTCTTTGATTCAATTTAGGACTATCTTCCTCCTGATAAGGTGTAAGAATAAGTTTTTCAGGAAGCACTTGCGTTTTTGCCTCTAAGGATACATCTTTGGCAATATCCGTAACCGGCATAAAAAAAACTGAATACAGATATAAAACCCCTACAATAATAACCCCTGCCGCAGCTCCTGCAGTAAGGATGGTTTTATTTAACTTCATATAAACTCCAAAAACATATTTCATATAATAAAAATATTCTCTAATTATTATAATAAATTATATATTTATATATAAACTCACGTATGGATTGAATATACACATAAAACTTATATTATTCATCACATCCTTCTAACATAACTCTGTTAAATAATAGATAACGTAAAAATTACATTGTCTCCTTCCAATACAGCTTTTACAATGGAGCCAGATTGTAAAAGGAGAAGGTATCATGCCCCTTAGATTTAATTTAGCAGACTGTACAGGATGTAAACTGTGCCAGCTTGCCTGTTCGGCAGTTCATGACGGAGTGTTTAACCCGGAAAAAGCAAGACTGAAAATGACCCATGAGTATAATAATGATGGAATTAAAATACGTTCAAGCAACTGTATTATGTGTGGAAAATGTGAGGAAGCATGCCTAACCGGCGGTATAAAAAGCAATGGAAGATGGATGGTTGTTGATAACGATAAATGCACCGGATGTGGAGCATGTGTTGAAGTATGTCCAACAAATATCCTCTATCTTGGTTCTGATAATAATGCAATTATCTGCGATTTATGCGGAGGTGATCCGGAGTGTATTAAATGGTGTCCAAAAGATGTAATTACACTTTGGGAAAAGGAGCCGAAAAAATGAGCAGTAAAATAAACAGTGAAGTAAGCAGTTTTTTTGGTAAAATGCTTGTAGTTGATTTAACCAGTGGTAAAATTAAGGACAAGGTGCTTCCCAGAGAATGGGTAGATCTTTACACAGGACAAAAAGGTCTTGGTTCAAGGATACTTATGGAGGATTTTGATATTGAAACAGACCCTCTTTCTCCGGATAACCGTGTTATTCTTACAACAGGAATAATGACAGGAACAATTGTCTCCTGTTCTGCAAAACTTGCAATGACTACAAAATCTCCCCAGACAGGAACAATATCCGATGGATCCGTAGGGGGTCATATTGGCGCAGAACTGAAATATGCAGGATACGATGCAGTAATGATTACCGGAAAAGCGACCGAACTTTCATACCTTCATATTGATCCTGATAAAAGAGAAATACGGAGTATACCGGAATTTAAGGGAATGGGGACCTTTGATACCGAAGAGAAATTAAAAGAGATAACAGGTGATAATAAGCTTAAGGTACTGGCTATAGGACCGGCCGGAGAAAATCTTGTACCCTTTTCCTGTGTTTCATCAGAGCGTTACCGTCAACTGGGACGCGGTGGAATGGGCGCTGTCATGGGAAGTAAAAATCTTAAAGCAATAACCATAAGAGGATGGCTCGATGTAAGAGTTGCAGATATAAAAAAATGTATGGAAATGTCTATGGCTGCCCATATTAAAGATGGCATTATCGATCCGGAATATGAAATATATACCCATGGTACAAGTATGCTGGTGGATTATGCCCAGGAATCAGGATTACT
>DAOWMA010000052.1 GCA_030643345.1 Spirochaetaceae bacterium | reverse complement strand
CTGCCAGAATTGCGAGCGTCATATTCCTTATTTTTCTATACAGCTTAATTTGTTCACCAACTATCTTCATCTAAGAATAGCCTAACATACATTCCTGAAAAGTCAAGTATTAGTTAATATTTTTAAGTATTACTTAATTTTTGTCTAAATTTAAAAGATCTATTGCATTTCTTAGCTCCTGAAATCAAATGAATATTACTCGTAAAAGAGTAAATTAAACCTTGATAAAATCTTTTCCTTAGTGTATCATGCCGTTGTCGGTTTCTAACCGACAAAAATGAAAAATAATAAAAATTCAGGAGAAATTATGAATGTATACATTCGTTCAATTGGAGCGTATATCCCTGAAAACCGGGTGACAAATGATGAATTATCAAAGACAATGGATACATCTGATGAGTGGATAAAATCACACACCGGAATTGAAGTAAGACATATTGCTGCAGATGGTGTAACAACTTCCGACATGGCTGTCAGCGCAGCAAAGCTTGCACTTGAAAGGGGCGGGCTTACTGCAGAAGATCTGGATATGATAATATTAACAACTGCAACACCCGACTATATAGGGTTCCCTGCAACTGCCTGTGTCGTACAGGATAAACTGGGTGCAAAGAATGCTGGTGCTTTCGATATGGTAGCCGGGTGTACAGGTTTTATCTATGCTGTCGATAATGCAAAAAATATGATTTTAGCAGGTACTGCAAAACATGTTCTGATAGTCAGCTCAGAATCGCTGACAAAGATCTCCAATATGGAGGACCGGGACACAGCAGTACTGTTCGGAGATGGTGCGGGAGCAGTAATCGTAAGTGAATCATCAAATGATGAAAGTTCTATAGAAAATGCTATTCTTAAATCAGATGGTTCGGGTGCAGAAGTACTTATGAGGAAAATCGGAGGTGTAAAATATCCTTTCGAAGACGGGAAAACAACTTTTAATGATACTGCCCTGTATATGGATGGGCAGGCTGTGTATAAATTTGCTGTAAAGGTAAATACAGAACTAATAAAAGAACTTTTAGAAAGGAGTAACCTTTCGATTGATGATATAAGCTGGATAGTTCCGCATCAGGCTAATATAAGAATACTTCAGGCTGCAGCAAAAAGATTAAGAATACCTCTCGAAAAATTTTATTTCAACCTGATGGAATATGCAAATACTTCTTCTGCATCAATACCAATAGCTCTCAACGAAATGTACGAAAAAGGGGAGATGAAAAGGGGTGATAAAATTCTGCTTACGGGATTTGGGGCCGGTCTCACTTACGGCGGGACTATTATAAAGTGGTAAATATTTTTTTAATTCATATCGGTCTATGACCGAAAAACTTGGAGGAACAAATTGAAACGTATTTATTTATTTCCAGGCCAGGGGGCACAATACCCCGGGATGTGTAAAGATTTTTATGATAAATCAGAAACAGTAAAAGATCTGTTCAAAATTGCAGACGAAGTTACAGGAAGAGATTTAAAAACTCTTCTATTCGACGGAACACCTGAGGACCTTAAACAAACAGAGAATACCCAGATTGCAATTACATTGATGAATTTGTCTATTAGACGGTATCTTATCGATAATGGTGTAAAGGCTGATGGTACAGCAGGATTTTCTCTGGGTGAATTTTCTGCAATGGTTGAAGCAGGGATTCTCACCGAGGAACAGGTGCTGCCTATGGTTATCGAAAGAGGTGAAATAATGGCCGGAGTTGCTAAAGAAAACCCTGATCTGGCAGGAGGATCTGCAATGGCTGCTGTTATTGGAATGACTGCTGAAGATGTAAGCTCTAATATTGAGGGTGTAGAAGATGCTTATGCGGCAAATTTCAATGCTCCTGCTCAAACAGTAATATCCGGCACAGCTGCCGGTATAGAAGCAGCAACTAACAAACTTAAAGAGGCAGGTGCAAGACGAATAATACCATTGAAGGTATCCGGTCCGTTTCATACACCATTACTTAATGATGCAAAAAAATATTTTATGGAGTATATTTCCAGGTTTGAGTTCAAAGATCCAAATAAACCTATGTACTCAAATGTAACAGGAAAGAGGGTCGGTTCCGGAATTGAAGCTAAAGAACTCTCCTGCCTGCAGATTATATCTCCCGTTAAATGGGTTAATATCGAAGAAAATATACTAACAGAAGGTTTTGATTCAATTATAGAGGTTGGACCGGGAAAGGTCCTTACCGGATTCTGGAAATCTGCATCAAAAGAGATTAGCTGCATAATAACAGGAACAGTTGAAGCAACAGATAAAATTAGCTAAAGGGAGGAATAAAAAATGCTATTAGAAGGTAAAAAAACCCTGGTAACAGGTGGGGCCCGGGGAATTGGAAAGGAAATTGTAATCTCCTTTCTTAACAATGGTGCGACCGTATATTTTATAGATCTCAATCCAGGTGAATATATGGATGAGTATGAAAAACTTGCAGCAGAAACAGGTCAGAAAGTAGTTTTCAAACAGGCTAATGTTGCAGATGAAGAACAAATTTCAAGTGTAGTGAATGAAATACTCGAAGAAAGCGGAGGTCTGGATGTACTTGTAAATAATGCAGGAATTACCAGAGACGGTCTTTTCTTTCGTATGTCTTCAAAAGACTGGAATGATGTTTTAACTATTAATCTTACAAGTGCTTTTTATATTTCAAAAATAGTTTCAAGAGCTATGGCAAAACAAAAATCGGGATCTATTATTAATGTAGCATCTATTGTCGGTGTTATTGGTAATGCAGGACAGGTAAACTACTCTGCCTCCAAAGCAGGTCTGATAGGCTTTACAAAGAGTCTTTCAAGAGAGCTCGGCAGGAAAAATGTTCGTGTAAATGCAATTGCTCCCGGATTTATTAAAACACCAATGACAGACAAACTAAATGAAAAACAGACAGCAGATCTTGCTAATCAGATTCCTATGGGAAGACTGGGAGAACCGGAAGAGGTTGCAAAAGTGACCCTTTTTCTTGCATCAGATCTTGCATCATACGTAACCGGTCAGGCAGTGCATATTACCGGTGGACTGGGAATGTAGAAAGGAGAATATAATGAATAGAAGAGTAGTAGTAACGGGGATGGGTACTATAAATCCCCTCTCACATAATGTGGAAGATCTTTGGAGTGCAATAAAAGCAGGTAAATCCGGTGTTGGACCTATTACACAATTTGATCCGGCAGAGTTTTCATCTAAAATTGCAGGAGAAGTAAAAGATTTCAACCCGTCTGATTTTATTGATTCCAAAGATCACAGGAAAATGGCCCGGTTTACACAATTTGCTGTGGCCGGAGCAGTGGAAGCAATGGACCAGGCAGGTTTAAACAGTGAAAATATTGATCCATACCGTTCCAGTGTAATAATTGGTAATGGAATTGGTGGTTTTGAGATTATTGAATCTGCTCACAGAGTATTATTCGATAAGGGACCTAAAAGAATTCCCCCTATGACAATACCAAAATTATTATCCAATGAAGGTCCGGGAAATGTTGCAATAAGATTTGGTTTTAAAGGACCTGCATATGTTATTAACACTGCCTGTGCATCTGCTACGGATGCTATAGGACAGGCTATGACTGCTATTAAACACGGAGTTTCAGATATTGTAATAGCTGGTGGTACAGAAGCCAGTATTACTCAGCTTGGGGTTGGAGGCTTTTGTGTATTAAAAGCTCTCAGTACAAAAAGAAATGATGATCCGGAAAAGGCAAGTCGCCCTTTTGACGCAGATCGTGATGGTTTTATATTAGCTGAAGGTTCCGGTATTCTGGTTCTTGAGGAACTTGAACATGCAAAAGCAAGAGGAGCAAATATCCTTGCAGAAATTGCCGGATACGGCGCTACATGTGATGCTTTCCATCTGACAGCACCTAATTCAGACGGTGTTGCAGCTTCAACAGCTATGGCAAATGCTATTAAAGATGCAGGTCTTGAACCTTTAGATATTGATTATGTTAATGCTCATGGCACATCAACACCAACAAATGACCCTCTTGAAACAAAAGCTATTAAACTTGCTCTGGGAGACCATGCATATAAAACTAAAGTATCTTCTACAAAATCCATGACTGGTCACCTTGTAGGTGCAGCTGGTGGAATAGAAGCTATTATCAGTATTAAAGCCATAAAGGACCAGTTTTTCCCTGGAACTTTAAACCTTGACAATCCTGCAGAAGAATGTGATCTGGATTATGTACCGGGGATTGGTATTCCCGGTAAAATTAAAGCTGTTATGTCAAACTCTCTTGGATTTGGCGGGCATAATGCAACTCTGGTTATCAGGGAGTATACAGAATGAAAGATCCTAAAGAACTGCTGCCCCACAGAGACCCATTTCTTTTTGTTGATGAATTAACAGAAGTAAGTAAAGAAACAATTAAAGGGAAAAGGATATATAAAACTTCGGAATTCTTTTTTAAAGGACACTTTCCGGAATATCCTGTAGTACCAGGTGTTATCCTGGTTGAATCCATGGCCCAGTGCGGTGGTGCAGGAATAAACGAATTGGGCATTTTAAATGATGGTGCTCTTTTTTTTCTGGCTACTATTGAAAAAGCAAAGTTTAGAAAACAGGTAGTTCCCGGTGATGAAGTGAGATTTGAAATAGAAAATGTTAGAATCTCTCCTAAAATGCTGAAACAGAAAGGAAAGGCTTATGTAGGAGATGAAGTCGCTGCTGAAGCAGAATGGCTTTGCATTGTTGGTACGAAGTAGTTTTAAGTGAAGAACAAACTGGACCGCATTCATATTGTACTTGTAGAACCCCAATCCAGTGAGAATATCGGTTCAGTCTGCAGAGCTATGAAAACAATGGGTATTTCAAAACTGGAAATTGTTGGTGAAAAGATATATGACCGGGCCGGAATTAAAAATCTTTCCGTACATGCCTTTGATATTTATGAAAAATCCATACGTTATAAAAATCTTAAAACTGCCCTGCTGAACAGTGTACTAACGGCAGGAGCTACAAGACGATCAGGGAAAAAACGCAAATATATCTCGATCTACCCGGAAGAACTTGCAGTAAAAATAAATAATATATCAAAAGGGGAAATTTCAATAGTATTCGGCAGGGAATCCAGCGGGCTTACAGCCCGGGAACTTTCAGAATGCAATATTGCTGTAAATATTCCATCTTCTGCGGAATTCCCATCATTAAATCTTGCTCAGGCAGTTCAGGTAATTACATACTCAATTTTTAGATCTGATCATTACGGCAAGGGTTATAAACCTGTAAACTCCGAAAGAATGGAACAGGTAATAGAAACAATAACTTCTTCCCTTGATAAAATAAAGTTTTTCAAACTAAAGGAGAAAGAAGAATTAGAACAATTTTTCAGTGATCTATTTATGCGCGCAGGTATTTCCCAGGCCGAATCGTTACGTATTGAAAAAACGTTTAGGAAAATAGCCGGAATTAAAAGTCAGAAAGAACTAAACCTCTGAAAGTTCAGAAGCCTGATGCTGATATTCCTTAATACTGGCATTTATACTCTTATAAACCATTGGATAAATATAACTATAAAAATAGTTCCGCTGATAAACTCTCCTCTCTTTATGTTCATTTTCCTTTTTCATCCATTCATCTATTTCTCTAATATAATCATCATAGTTTTCAAATATAAGTTCCGGTTTAGCACCAAGATCCAGGTCCTTCTTAATAACATCCTGAAGATAGCCCATCATTTCAAAAAGTTCAAATACATGGTACTTGCCGGATATAAATGCTTCTACTTTCTTTATACTACCCTTATATTCACCGGTGATTTCTTTGTATTTAATGGGGAAAATATAACTGAAGATATCCGCTTTCCTTATTACTATTCCTTTACTGATAAGAGATGCTTCAATTGCATTAATTACGAATTTATTACCTCGGTAATACTGAAGAAGTTGAATTATTCTTTGAGAACCCAGCTCTTCACGATTTACAAGAAGTTCAACCTGGTTCATTAACGCTTCAGGAAGGGCAGGATTAACCTGTATACTGTAGGTATTAAACTCAGCATTCTTTTTATCCTTTAATGTAACTTTACCAAATTTAAAAAGTTCCCCCCTTGTTATTGTACTAAATGAGCCAAACATAGCTTCAGCTTCTCTTTTAAATCTATGGAAATAAGCCTCTGTGAGCCCTGTTTCTTCAAGAATATTATACAATTCTTCCGAAATTCTGAAACCGCCAATGGGAGCTGTTGCTTCCATCCTTTTTGCATTGATAACCGGTACACCAATTATATCCCATTGTTTTCCCCCCTCAGGTCCGAAATTCCCTATTGTAACTTCACCTATATTGGCCCCAATTCGAATTCTAATCTGAAAAAAAGCATTAATTTTCTGGGAAAGTTCGCTGTTACGCATATTACTGATAATCTCGAATGCCGCATCAACCTGTTTTTTTATATTAGGATTATCACTACCGTATAAAAAACTATCGTTAGCATCATTAAATAAAAAGGCAACTCTCTGCATATGAATGCAAGTATAAAACAGTTCCTGAGCAATATATTTCTCCGATTCTCCCTGAGCCATATCTTTTATTTTCGGATCTATATTCCCTCCATAGTGGAACATCAGGCTGTCACCTTCAATTTTATTCAGATAACCGCCATGCTGCTGAAGTACCCAGCTGAATGAAGCATATAAACCATTTAATACTATCTGATTTTCCATTGGAGTAAGGAATTTTGACAAAAAAGAATAATCTGCAATGTCAATAAATCCAATGCCAACAAGACACTGCTCCGATTCCTTTGGTATACCTCCATTTTCTACTATGGCATTAACAAGCTGTTTAGGCAGATAATACTCTTCTATTTCTTTTCTTATCGATATTTCCAACGAAGCATTTTCCAGTGCTTTCTCAGCATCTTTTCTACTTCTGTAACTCTTATTTTTTTGACTGCCATCAGTACTGTCATGGCCTTCGCCTAACCTGGAAATAACGTTCAGGGCCCTTTTTATATCCTCTTCTTCAGAATCCACCAGATTTTCATTGTTACACAGTTCGTTGAGATAATTTGCAACATATTCGTTTTTAGTTGTATTATTAGGTTCAGATTCATTGATATGAGACAAAATATTTTCTGTTCTACCCAATAATCCTCTGGGCCCTTCATTTTCAGCTGCTTTTTTCACTTTTAAATATCCTTTTTCTGTAGACATTTCACCCAAAGAATAACACATCCTCCCTTATCTGTACATATAATCATTTTAAAGGCTTTTGCGATAATCTTATGTTCTCCCGTTAAAATAACCTTAAAATAAGCATAGCGCAAATAGCTTTTTTATGATAAATATAATATCAGGGAATGAAGGAGGGGGCATGGCAGCTTCGATAGCTATCGCATCCGGCAAGGGTGGAGTGGGAAAAACTACAACAGCATCTAACCTTGCTGTATATTATGCAGGAAAGGGAATACGTGTCGGCTTGCTGGATATTGACCCATTATCTGATGTTGCTGTAATTTTTGACCTGCCAAAATTCCTGTTTCAAAATAAAGAACCTAAACTTAAAAAAGGAAAACCGTTTTCATCTTACATAATCAATATTCTGCCTAATCTTGATCTTCTTTTTCCTATAACCAAAACAGGAAAAACTGACAGCTCATTATTATTTCATTTACTCTCTAATAGCTATCATAAAGAGATAAATGAAAATTATGATCTGCTAATCTATGATATGCCGGCAGGTTTGCATGAAGAGGAAAACCTTAATTTCCTGAAATTATCCGATCATCTGGTTCTTGTAATAAACCCGGAACCTGTTTCCCATGTTGCGGCTGGTACATATCTAAAAAAAGCTTCAGAGACAAATAATATAAACAGTATCTATATGTGGCATAATCGATACAAAGGATATTCAGAGATTAATTTTGATCCAATAGATGTAATAGGGAATTATAACCGAAATATGCCGGAAGAAGACTCAATAGATTCAAAAGATTATAATATTTTAAATGCTGCCTTTATACCTGAAGACCGTTCTATGGATCTACTGCAGGGAGATCCTGCAGTAGTTGTGCAGTTGTTAAGGAATATCAACAATATCCTGGATATGGTGCATACTGATCTCTTACAGACTATTCCCTGTAAAGCAGATATTTCAGATCGGATGATGACTCTTATCAGGTTTTATTTCAAGTCCCACCCGGTTATACCTAACTCAGATGAAGCTCTTGGAAATCTTGCTGCCTATATTGCAATTTTATCCGGAATAACAGTTCAGGAAAGTAAAACTGAAAAATATCAGCTGTTCACAGAAAAACAGAAAAATCATCTGATATCTTTTATAGGGTCTGTTCAAAAAAGCAGTTTACGTCAGCAGATAATTAAAACAACCAGACTTATCAATCAGAAAATTGCTTCCCTTGATTCTGAAGCATCTCTATTTTCTATACCTATGTCACACGACCCGGGGACTGCTCTGGACAAAGAACTTAGTTTAGTTTTAATAAAAATACAAAAATCCGGCGTTTTATCTCTTAGAAACAGTGGAGGGCTGCTTCTTTTTTACTTTTCTCTATATAAACTTTTTCAGTCCAAAAAACTCCTTGGATTACTCCTCGATTTTATACCAAAAAAAGATGAAGAAGACAATGAAAGAGACCGGTATACACAGATAAAAAATCTTCTTAAAAAAGACAACTCTTATAAAAAATCTTATTTTAAGCTGATAAAGACATTTTTACCACTGGTTTCCAAACAGGTAGCAACTGCAGCAAAAACATTTGAACTTAACCATCTTGTTTTCAGGGATAAAAAGGGTAAGATTATAAAAGAAGCTTATCTAAAATTAACATCCTCATTTATTCACGAAGCGATTAACGGAGGACTGGAAATAATTATAAACTTTGACTACAGACCAGCCTCCATTGCATTTGCCAAATCAGCCGATGAATTACTAAAACATATCAGTCTTCAGGATAAAGCACAGCCTTGAAGTAATTATCGGTATTAAGATATTCTGCTGCAGCACCCCTTATCATTTCTGCTGAAACTGCTTCATTCCTGGCCGGTTTGTCCAAAAGATAACTACTTTCAAGGCCGTACCTGTATACTGCATCCATTACAGCAAGCCAGTAGCCATTTTCCCGGATAGATTCCTCATAGGTCCTGCGAAAACCTTCTTTTATTTTAGCAATATTCTCAATTGAAGCAGGAGATGTTTTTACCTCATGAATTACCACAAATACAATATCTGTCAGCTCTTCCACTCTATCCGGATCACATGAAAAATTAATAGAAAATGTATATTCCTCTTCCGGTGATTTTACTGCTGATGCTGATACACCAACACCATAAGTTCCACTTGAGTTCTCCCTAAGCTCTTCTCTAAGTCTTATATTAAGAAGATCTCTTAGTGCATATAAAACAGTATTGTTCTCAAGAGTCCAATCATAAGTTCCGGAGAAAATAATATTTACTGAACTTTTCTGCTCAATACCAGCTTTCATTTCAAGT
>DAOWMA010000379.1 GCA_030643345.1 Spirochaetaceae bacterium | reverse complement strand
GTTTTTACGTTGTCTGTCAGTTTTTTCCAGACATCCCCCTCAAACATCTTACCTGTCTTAATTGAATTGGAAACCAGCTTTGCACCCTGATCAAAAACTCTCCCGCAGCCAATAGCATTATGCCCGACTTCACTGTTACCCATGTCACTATCATCAGGAAGCCCTACTGCACGTCCATGAGCTTTTAAACGTACCATAGGATTCTCATGCATCAGTTTATCAAGGATCTCTGTATGAGCTGCAGCGAAACTATCACCTTCCTTATATTTCCCAAAACCTACACCATCCATAATAACCAGGACAACAGGGCCTTTTCTTTTATTAAACTTATTGTTTATTTTTAACGCATCAACCATTTTTTTCTCCTATTATGAATAATAACATCTGTTTATTGTAATAGATACAGAGTCTAACACCATATCTGTGCGGGTAGGGGCAAGCCCTACCCCTACATTGTATAATATCTGTATGCTGTTATAGATACAGGTCTTATCCCCACGTTTATTCATTATTATCCATCGATTGTTTTGATAAACCGAATTTTTCTTTGTCTTCTTTGTTTCCAATTGGTTCTATATGGATTATTACATCATATATGTTTTCAATTTTATTCTGTATACAGTCATGAACCTGTTTTGAAATTTCATGGCCTTCTGTAACTGTAAGATTACCATCTACCTCAATATCCATATCAATAACATACATCGTATTTATCTTCCTGATTCTGGTACGATGGGGATTTCTTACCCCTTCTATACCACAGGCGGCATTAAAAACTTCATTATATATGGATTTATCATCCAAACCATCCATTAGTTCTACACTTGTTTCTAAAAAGATATCAAATGCAACCTTCATTATCCATATACTTATTATTAAAGCTGTAATTGTGTCTACTATAGGCATTTTTAATACAAATGTGAATATAAGCCCTACAAGAACACTTATAGAAATTAAAATATCATTCATCATATTCTTCGCATCTGCCAGAAGCATGGAACTGTTTACCTTTTTACCAGCTTTATACTTATAGAATGCAAGAAAAGTCTTTCCAAAAATTGAAACAATTACAAAGTAGATTGCAAAAAAATCAGGTACACTTCCCTCGGAACTTTCAAATAGTTTTTGTATTGTAGCTAAAGCAAGCTGAGCTCCTGCAAAAAAAATGATAAAAGACAGGGCCTTTGTAGCTACTGTCTCTGCACGTCCATGTCCATAAGGATGACCTTCATCCGGCGGCCTATCTGCAATTTTAGATGTAAAAAGAGTAACCACAGATGTAACAATATCTGTAGCGGAATCTATTCCATCCCCTAACAGAGCAAAGGAGCCGCTAATAATTCCAGCTGTAATCTTAATAACTGATAAAAAAGCATTCCCTATTATTCCAACCCAGGAAGCCTTCCTTATTACGGCAGTTCTGCTGCTCATAATATCTTTGTCATCTAAATCTCCGGCCATTAAAGCCTCCTGGTTTTCCCTTTAAGCCAGTCCCTTTCCGATTCCTCCAGATAGGGACCAAGAGTATTGTAAACCTGATTATGATAGTTATTAACCCACTCTTTCTGAACTTCCGTCAACAGTGTTACATCTATCAGATCCAACTCCAGAGGACACATAGTCAGGGTTTCAAACTGAAGGAAATCCTCTGTCCTGCCAATATCGCTTTTAACTGCCAGAATTAAATTTTCAATTCTTATCCCGTATTTGTTTTCAATATATATACCCGGTTCATTGGATGTAATCATTCCCTCTTCAATAGCAATATCAACAGCTTTCTGACTTATAGTCTGGGGACCTTCATGAACATTGAGAAAAAAACCAACACCGTGTCCTGTACCATGACCATAGTTTCTACCCTCTTCCCAAAGGGCCCTTCTTGCCAGAATATCAAGTTGAAAACCTTTAGTTCCCACAGGGAAGGTTACCATTGCCAGATCAATATGACCTTTTAGAACAATAGTATAATCGTGAATTATCTCTGCAGAAACATCTCCGGATTTAAGTATCCTGGTAATATCTGTAGTACCATCAAGATACTGACCGCCTGAATCAAGAAGGAGGACCCCCGGAGAAGTAAGATTATATGCACTTTTATTACTTGCAGAATAATGTATTATTGCTCCGTGGTCGTTGAACCCGGCAATTGTTGCAAAACTCAATCCAATAAACCCATCCTGACGGCTTCTAAAATCGGCCAGCTTATCTGCAATGCTTACCTCAGAAAGATCACCCTTAGTCCAGATCTCCTCAAGCCACATCATAAACCTTACCAGGGCCACTCCATCCTTTCTCATGGCATTTCTTACAGCTGATATCTCAATCTTATTTTTAACAGCTTTCATTCCAGCAGTAATATCTTTCTCATAAACCTTTTCCCAATCATCACCAAACAAATTAAAGGCTCCAATACTGGAAGTCCCGGGAGCAAGATTTATCCTGCCGGGGAGTAGAGATACAACATGGCTCTCAAGCTCTTTATAAGGCTTTACAATTATACTTTCAGCCTCAAGCAAATCAGAAAGATCTGTAGATATCTGACCTTCATTGATATAGAGATAACATGATCCTTTTCCAATAAGCAAATAGCTCATGAACAGAGGATTAAAGCTAATATCACTTCCCCTCAAATTAAGGACCCACGCAACATCGGGGAGGGAAGACACAAGAGACCAGGAAAGTCTTTTCTTTTTCATCCATACCCTAATTTCAGCCAGCTTTTCTTCTCTGCTTTTTCCTGCATATTTAAGATCAAGCTGGAAAACAGGTTTCCCGGGAAAACAGGGTCG
>DAOWMA010000063.1 GCA_030643345.1 Spirochaetaceae bacterium | reverse complement strand
TGATCATCTACAAGGACACCTACTGCGGCCAGTTCGTCTTTGTATTCCTTCATGGAGCCGGGATCTTCACCTGTTACTTTTTCAAAAAGTTCTGCATTTTCGACAATCTTCTCAAAGTTCATATCGAATATGGTAATAACAGAGCCATCTGTAAAAGAAGCATTGGTGTCTGTTATTCTTCCATTTACTTCAACTTTCATCCAGTAGTGCATGTCCTTGTAAATTTCCTTGAGTTGGTCGCCCATACCTTCACCTATTTCGGAGGGGGCTTCTTCCTGCCCTTCTGTAAGGTCTGCAACTTCACCATCTTCATAGGGCTCATCTTCATTTTCGAGATACATTGTCAGTTTGCTTGTCGGGCCTTTATCAAAATCGAAACTGATCCAGTCACCGTTTTCTTCGTCGGAAGCTTCAGGTGATGTGGATGGAGATGCGCTGACTCTGATTTTAGAGATGTCAGTAAACTTGAAATATGCTTTGTATCCTGCATAGGTCGAATTTTCCGGCATTGGATCTACTTTAACCAAAGTAACCCCTTCTCCCATAGCTTTTGCAGCCAAATCAAGAGCTTCCCTGTCGATTAAGTTTGGATCAGTTGGTTCTTCTGACATTGACATAAAACCAACAAAATCTCTTTTTATATTAAACGTCTGGATTATCTCCCCGCTCCCGTCCTTATTTACCTTTACTGTTACACCACTGGAAATACATCCCATTAGTAATAATGGAATTAGTAGTGTCAATAGAATTTTTTTCATCGATTATTTCTCCTTTGGTTGCTGAGATCGTTCCTCATCACTTCGCTCTTCCGGTACGACTCATTGCCGAGCAGCAACGAAGTTGCGACCAGCCTTTCATTTTAATAATTATTATCTCATTAAATGCTCAATATCAACTATAAATTCCAATTGCTTATAGTTATAATGTGTTTTTTAGGATATATTAAGAAAAATCTTTGTTATGGGAGTAAATAATGGCAGGTACAAGGAAATATGGTTCATTTTTTCTGCTTCAAATTGCTGTGGGGTTGTTTTTTTTGCTGATGGGATTAAAGGGAATAATAAATTATGATTCTGCAGGAAGTCAGATGTCCCGTTTTTTTAACGATATTTTAGGAAGTAATAATAATCTGATAAATATTATAATTTCAATATCTGCACTTATATCGGGTGTAATAATTCTTGGGGGACTTTTTGTTCCATTGAAAAACAGTACTTTAATGATTGCAACATTGATTGTTTTTATCTTCTGGGCGCTAAAAATTGCTTATTTTTATGTGGCTAATAATCTGCTGGAACCGGACCTTATTACATGGTTACAGAGATTATCACTCGATTGTGTTGTCTTAATGTCGGTTTGGATTATAAACAGAAAGTACAGCTAAAAAAATGCTGCTTCCCCGGCACCGGATGTCAGAGAAGCGGTTTTTTTAATGTTAAAAGGGATTCAAACTCTTCTGCAGGAAGGGGTTTTGAGAAATAGTAGCCCTGAAACCTATCACATCCCAAAGATCGAAGAATCTCAGCCTGTTTTTTTGTGCTTACTCCCTCTACCACAATTTTCTTCTGTCTCGATTTTATCATCTGTACTATTGACTTAAGGAAGTTAAGGTCCTCTTCATCATTATCTATATTAATAATAAAGGAGCGGTCGATTTTCAGAACATCTGCAGGGATGGTTTTTAAATATTCCAATGAAGATTGACCGGTCCCAAAATCATCAATAAAAATCTCAATTCCTATTGATTGAAGTTCTGAAATCTGTTTTATAAACTCTTCAGGGTTTCTAATTCCTTCCGATTCTGTAATCTCAAGTTTAAGAAACCGGGGATCAAGGTTTTCTGCACTTTCCAGGGCATGCTTAATAATTGAAGCCAGATCTTTATTTGAAAACTCTCTGGCACATAAATTCAGGGAAACATAAATATTATTATTTCTTGTCCACTCTCTAAGCTGTCTTGTAACAGTAAAAATAACCCACTTGCCTATTTCTCCAATTAAACCTGTATCTTCTGCCAAAGGTATAAAATCCAATGGTGATACCATTCCTGTTTTAGGATGGTTCCATCTAATCAGTGCTTCGGCTCCCTCTATTTCCCCCTCATTATCAACTATCGGCTGATAATGGAGAACGAATTCTTTATTTTGAAATGCTGCAGTAAGTTCGGATTCCATATCAAGTTTTCTAATGGATTCTTTGTTAAGTTCCTCATCGAAGAGCATATAACTGTAATTTTTTAACCCGGCTTCCATCGCAGCAGATACCGATTTGTTTATAAGTATAGACTTGTTGTCACCATCCAGAGGAAAAATTGAGATACCTATCCTGGTTTTTAGTTTTATACTGTGCTTTTTATGATGATATGGGTCCTCTATTGCATATACAAGTTTTTCTGCAACTTTTGCTGCATCAGTCTTCTTTGAAAGGTGAGTTAGAATAACTGCCAGTTCGGTCCCCATGAAGCAGAAGGTAAAATCACTGTCTCTCAGGGTTTCTCTTATCCTCAGGCCAGTGTTTTCAAGAAGCATTTTGCCTATTTCAAAACTGAATTTCTGATTAATATCTTTTAAATTGTAAATATCTATAAAAAGAACAGCTCTTAAATTTTCAGTTGTGGACCTTTTAGCCTTTTCCAGTTCCATTTCCAGGATAATGTCCATTGATTTTCTATTAAACAGACCTGTAACAGGATCTCTATACTCATAGTTTATAAGTTTGGATTCAATTTTTCCCAACTGTGTAACATCATGAGTAAATACAAGTACATGGGTTATTTCTGTATCATTGTTTCTGTATGGATAATAAGAGACATGTACATACTTAACATCAAGGCCAAATTTAAATTTGTCAATATAGTGTACTTCTTCTCCATTAAAGCATCTGTCTATATAGTTTTTAAGTTTTGTTTTAAAAATCTCATTACCCCAGACTTTTGCAACTGAATTGTTCAGTATTTCTTCTTTAGATTTTCCAATCATCTTTTCGTATGAAAGATTTACCAGTTCATATTGTATTTTTTATTTATAAGGGTTATAAAGTCCTTTGATGTGTTTACTATATACTCGTATTTAATTGCCATAATCATATAGATTATCTATTGATTGTTGTTATTTATCAAGTTTTTTATTATTTTAATTTGTTTTTACTTTGCATAGTCTGTTCCAGGGTATTATCTTTTAGAAGAAGCTGAAAACCATGGTAAAAAGAGTTTTTCCGGTTATTCTTTTTTTTCTCATTATTTCCACCTTAGTATTCTGTCAGAGTGGGTCTGACCCAACAATCAAACAGCGTACCGAAATGGTGAGAACCCAGATTGAAGCCAGGGGGGTGTCGAATCCCGAAGTCCTCTCTGCAATGAGAAAGGTAAGAAGGGACCTCTTTGTTCCGGAAGGCTACCGTTTCCTGGCTTATGCAGACAGACCTCTTCCAATCGGTTTCGGACAGACAATTTCACAGCCCTATATAGTTGCTCTGATGACTGAGCTTCTGGATGTGGCCCCAGGTGAGAAGATCCTTGAAATCGGCACAGGCAGCGGATATCAGGCAGCTGTACTCTCCTGTTTAACTGATAAGGTATTTACAATAGAAATAATAAAAGAGCTTGCATTGGCTGCCGGAATACGTTTCAAAGAGTATGGATACGAAAAAATCATGTGGAAGAACGCGGACGGATACTACGGATGGGAGGGTGGGTCCTTTGACGGGATAATTGTTACAGCTGCTGCGGGTCATGTACCGCCTCCCCTTATCCAACAGCTGAATCCGGGAGGCAGAATTGTTATTCCTGTCGGCAGCATATTTCAGGTCCAGTATTTGATGCTGATTATCAAGGATGCAGATGGTTTTGTATCGTCCATTCCGGTAATTCCTGTTAGGTTTGTCCCGTTTGTCGGGGCTGCCATGGAAAAATAAATATGATAGCAGGTGGGGAATGAAGAGACTTACAGTCAGTTCCATTTCTCTGTTTCTGATATCATCCTCAATCATTCTTTTTGAACTTTCATTGATGAGATCTCTTTCATATCTGAAGTTCAGCCACTTCTCCTATCTTGTAATAAGTATTGCCCTTCTGGGTTTCTGTGCGAGTGGTACAGTAATAAGCCTTTTCCATGAATTCATTCTCAGGAGGAGAGAAAGAATCCTGCCTTTATTTTTTATAATTCTTACCTTTACTCTTTCATCCTGCTATATATTATCCTGGGGTCTTGAACCTGATTCCCTCTTTCTTTTCAGTTCTCCGGATAAGATATTCTCCCTTTTCCTGTATATTATCCTCCTTTTTCTCCCTTTTTTCGCTGCGGGAATGATCACGGGAATAATACTTTTTATTTATAAGGAAGATACAGGTCTTCTGTATGGCATGAATCTTATTGGAAGCGGTGTCGGGGGAGGACTTGCTCTTATGCTAATGTTCAGGATACTCCCGGTATATATGCCTTTTGCGGCTTTGGTCCCGGCGGTGTCTGGGGCAATATTATGGATTGTCAGCTCAGAATCCGGACTGAAAAGGATGTTTTTTGTGTTAATGACGGTCCTGTCTGTTTTTTTGCCAACTTTACTGCTTGTTTTTTTCGGCATACATCCGGAAATGGGCCAGTACAAAGCCGGGACATATATCAGGGAGCTTGAAAAAGAGGGTCTTGCAGAGTTGGCCTGTAGTAGTCCCGGTCTTATGGGAATGATTGAATGTTATTCCTCTTCAGTTTTTCATGATACTTTCTTTGCAGGACTGGAAAATCCTTATCCGCCGCCTCCTCAGATATCTATTCTTATTGACGGGAATATGGCAGGGACACTCTTTACCGATTACTCTCCGGAAGAAGAGGGGATACTTGACTATACGCCTCAGGCCATTCCCTATAATCTGATTGAGACACCCAGGGTCCTTCTTCTGGGTGAGGTAGGAGGTGCAAATATCTGGCTTGCAAGGAGGATGGGAGCATCCAGTATCACTGTAGTTCAGCCTGACAGAGTCCTTGTCGATCTTATCAGGAATGAACTGGTGGATTCCGGAGGGAGGATCTTTTCTGCTGAAAATATTAAGGTTGTTTTTGCTGATCCCCGTAATTTTATTGAACATACCCGGGAGACCTTCGACATAATACATATTTCAAAAGCAGAGGGGATGCCTGCTTTTTCGGGTGGTTTGTTTTCTCTCCAGGAGGATTTCCTTTTGACTTCCGAGAGTATCACCAGTGCATTAAATATTCTTTCAGATCGGGGAGTAATTTCTGTGGTCCGGGGCATACAGATTCCTCCAAGGGATAGTTTGAGACTTTTTTCCACATTTTATTCAGCTCTGGAGAAGGAAGAAGGTGTTGTCCCTGGTGAGAATCTGGTACAGATGCAGAATTATCTGGCCTCCATCACTCTTGCCTTTAAAAGCAGAGTTTTTCCTGAAAGACTTGATAGACTTTTTAAGGCGTCAAAGAAATCGGGCTCTTCAGCTGTCTACTATCCAGGAATTAAAATTAGTAAGCCAACAGTACTCCAGCAGGGAATAGCTCTCATTGTTGATAGTAATTCAGCGGCCCTTAAAGAAGCGTATATCTTTGATGTCTCGGCACCGACAGACAGCAGACCCTATTTTCACCATTTTTTTAAAATTGAATCTCTGAAATGGGCAAGGGATAATTTTTCATCCATGTTTCTTTTTACCACTGAAATTGGATATCTGGTTCTTCTTGCTGTCTTTGCTACGGTGGGAAGTTTTTCTTTTATTTTGGTCCTGGTTCCTTTGGTACTGCTGTTGAAAGCAGGAGTCGGGAAGGAGGCTGCCTGGGCAGTTCCTTTCTTTCTTCTGATAGGTTTTGGTTTCATGTTCTTTGAAATGGCCTACATACAGAAGATTTCTCTGTTTATAGGGGACCCGGTAATCTCAATTTCTGCAGTAATAATTTCTATTCTTCTTTTCTCCGGAACAGGAAGTATTGTACAGAGCCATCTGCATATCGGGTGTAGAGGGAGGATTAAGCTGGCATCCGCCTCACTTTCGATAATTATGCTGTTGTATGTACTTTTTCTTGATAATTTTTTTTTATCAGTCTCTTTTTCTCATATGACAGGCAGATATCTTTTAAGCGTCCTGGTACTAATGCCTCCCTCCTTTTTCATGGGTTGGTTCTTTGCCTCAGGGCTTGAAATCCTTCATCACAGCAATAGAAAACTTGTTCCCCTTGCATGGGGTGTTAATGGTGCTGCTTCTGTAATGGCAGTACCTCTGTCCACTATTCTGATGATAAGCTTTGGTTCAGGGTTTGTAGCAGTAATCGCCCTCCTTCTCTACGGGGCTGTGCCATTCGCTTTAAAATTTTTAAAAAACCTTTAAAATTATGCTTTTCCTTCTTGACATCTTTTCCTGAATAATACATTTTGTATAAATGATACACACGTGTGTATCATGATGGAGGCGGAATATCAATATCACGATCAAAGATATTGCAAAAATGGCAGGAGTAAGCCATTCAACTGTATCAAGAAGTCTTAATGACAGCCCAAGAGTTAAGCAGGAAACCAAAGATAAAATCAGAGAGATAGCTGAAAAATTTGATTTTGAATTTAATGCCGGTGCCAGGAGCCTTAGTACCAGGAAAACTGGTACTGTAGGTATCATTCATCCGGAGTTATACAATGATTATAGTGGTTCTATTTTCAGTAATTCCCTTATATCAGAGGTAATGAAGTGTCTGGATCGAGCTGGCATAGATTCTATCTCTGTTTTTTCGGAAAATCGTGAAAATTCATCCAGCAATATACGACGTCTGACCCGCCAGCAGAAGGTAGATGCTTTTATTATTATTGATTCTCTGGTATCGATGGAAGACTGGAAATTTATATCAAAGTTTGGTATTCCAACTATACAGCTCCACTACAGACCAAAAAATAAACCTCCGGAAGCAATAAATTATATATACAGTGACAATTTTATCGGCAGTCGCATGGCAACTGATTATCTTATTGAACACGGTTGCACAACTGTTATGTGTATTACAATAAAATCGGAACATCCTGAGATTCTTGACCGGTTGGAAGGTTTTAACAGTTCCATGAAACAACATAATCTTGCAGTTGATAAAAACCTTATCTTTGAAGAAGAGTGTACGTTATTTAATGGTGAAAAGGTTATTAGAGAAAATATAGACAAACTTGATGAGATTGATGGTATTTTTGTACATGCAGATATTATGGCCCTTGGAGTGATAAAAGAACTGGGAAAACTGGGTTACAGGGTCCCGGAGGATATAAGAGTTATTGGATATGATGATATTGAGCTTGGCACCTATTTTAATCCAAAGCTTACTACTATTCATCAGCCTAAAGAGGTCCTTGCCGAGAAAGCATGTGTCAGATTAAAAGAGATTATGGGCTATAGCCCGGATTCCGGAGAGGTCCTTCAGGAAATTGTATCTCCCTATCTAGTTGAGAGGGAATCATAATGGAATCAGACAGAATAAATTTGGTTGGTTTTGTTAACTATTAGAGTTAGCAAATTATTATAACCCACTCTTTGGGTGGAAAGTATTCCACTTTAGTGGAAAAAAAGGAGAAGCAAATGAAAAAATTAGTTGTACTTGTTTTACTTATTGTTCTGGCAGGGTCCGTATTTATGGGATGTCAGAAGAAAGAAGCTGAAGCAGAAAAAGGTGTAGAAATTACACTTATGCAGAACAAACCCGAGATTGATGCAATGCTCAAAGATTATGCTGCAGTCTGGGGTGAAAAAACCGGTAACACCGCAGTAATTAAATCTGTTGGTGGAAGTTCGTCCATTACTCTGGGACAGCAATTGAAGGCAGATTATGCTGCCGGAGATATGCCCGATATCTTTATTATTGCAGGTGTAGAGGACTACAAAGAATGGGAAGGTGTAATTCTGGACCAGTCCGGTGAAGCATGGACTAAAGAAACCTCTGTTGCTTTTAAAATGAATGGTAAAACATATGGATTTCCTGTAGCAGTTGAAGGCTGGGGTATGGCTTATAATGCAGACATGCTTAAAAAATCTGGTATTGATCCTGCATCTTTAGTTAATTATGCAGGTTTTAAGACTGCTTTCGAAAAACTCGATACCATGAAAGCTGAACTTGGCATTGATTCTGTAGTTTCAATGGCTGCTGGTCCTGAAATGGGCTGGGTTACCGCTCATCATAATTTCAATTCATTGCTATCAAATGGACTGAAATATGGTGACCTGTCAGTCGTAGATGATCTGCTTGCAGGCAAGGTGGATGCAAAGAGACTATCTGAGTATGCTGACTGGGTAGAACTTCTTTTTATGTATGCGGATAAAGCTGTACTAACAACAGGAAACTACGACTCACAGGTTGGAGCTTTTGCTACAGGTAAGGCCGCTTTCCTTCACCAGGGTAACTGGACAGATCCTAATATGGCAGCAGCAAATGCTACCTTTGAAATGGAATTTGCTCCTCATGGATCTATGCACACAGCCACAGATGGTATTTTTGTAGCTGCACCATCATTTTATGTAATTAACAAAGATTCAAAGAATGTAGAGGCTGCAAAACAGTTCCTGAATGACATGGTCTTTACAGATGAAGG
>DAOWMA010000247.1 GCA_030643345.1 Spirochaetaceae bacterium | reverse complement strand
GGTGTGTTGGGTATGAAGATAAAATTAAGGCGCTGGGAGGTATAGGACCTGATGGGCATATTGGTTTTAATGTTCGTGGGTCTGATTCTCACAGTACTACCAGATTGACAGAGATTAACTATGAAACTATGGCAGCTTCTGCTTCTGACCTTGGTGGTATAGAAGTAGCTAAAAGAAGTCTTGTTATAACTATAGGCCTCTCAACAATTACCTATAATCCGGAGTGTACTGCTCTCATTATTGCTGAATCAATATATCCAGCGGATGAAGGGTATGATAAGAGAATGGGAGTCGGCGTGTTTGTGGGGATTCTTTGGATGGAGCAGCAGTTCTATTAACAATTTACGTCTTGGATTTTATCAGGGAGATATTTTTTACAGAAGAACCTACTGTTAACAGGGACGTGCTTCCCGTTACAAAGCTATTAAAAAGAATTGATCCTGATGTTGTTACTGTTGCCTTCGATCCGGAAGCCAGCGGCCCTGATACCCATTATAAAGTTATGCAGGCTGTCTCTGAGGCACTGAAAATGCATAAATCAAAAAAGGATATCAAAGTACTGGGTTATAGAAATGTATGGTTTAGATTCCAGCCCCATGAGGCTAACATATTTGTACCGGTTTCTTTAAATATGATGACCCTTCAGAATGAATCTTTCATGAATACTTATATAACCCAGAAAAGCGCTTCTTTTCCAAGTTATGAATTTGATGGACCTTTTCCTCTTCTTGCACAAACAATTCAGGTGGAACAGTATGAGATGTTAAAAACCTGCCTGGGCAGGGACTATTTTTTTGATCATTCAAGCGCTTTGATAAGGGCCACCCGTGGATTTGTGTTTCTTAAGAGCATGAAACTGGAAGAGTTTTTTAAACATTCCAGGGAACTTAAGAAGAAAGCGGAGAATAAATAACCCTATAGGTTAAAATCATTTTGGTATTGATTTGTGGTATTTGCAAATGATGGAATGTCGAAAATTTCTTCTAAATGGTCTGATTAAAGGGTGTAATCAGGTCATATTGTTTCCCGGTTAGTTACAAAGATTGAATTAAAGAGTTAAAGAATTCAGCTGACCAGACTTTAAGTTCAAATTCATCTTTTATAAATGGCGCAACATCTTTTTCAGCTTCAGTAAAGTCAACTGTAGAAATCTTATCAGTAAGTAATAACTTTAATTTATCTAAAGATAATTGTTCGTTTTCATCCAATTTACTGCTTTGTTTTAATTTGGCTTCCAGGTACTGCAGATCCGGTGTTACCTTTTTTTTCATATACCAGATAAAATCATAAAAGTCTCTGCCTTTAACGCGACCGCTTGGATAGTCCCTACTAATAATGGCATGCAGTTTTCCTGCAAACAGGGAGCTTAGCTCTAGAATATTGTAACTAAAGGGTATTGGATTTGTTAAGAAAAGTGTCTCACACATTCCGGATGGTTGTGGAGGATCTGTATCAATTTCCATTTTTATTTTTAACAATTCATTTTTATGAGTACCGGTAACCGGAAATTTAATGTTATCAATTGAAATTAAAATTTCCAGTGTATTACCCTTAATAAATGCCGATTCGATTGGGGTGCGAAATTTCTTAGTAACCTTATATGTTGAAAACTTTAATTCATAGGACAGTAATTCCTGCTCAACACCCATTAGATACTTTTCAATTGAAAAGTTAGGATCTGGTTTCAAAAGAGTAAAATCCATATCTTCTGAAAATCTGTTTAATCCATGTCCGATCCGGAGTGCTGTTCCTCCGTAAAATGCAGTTTTATAAAAGAATCCCTGACGTGATAATCCCAGTAATGCTATTTGTTGTACAATCTCTTTCAAAGCATTTTTATAATCTGCCGGTGTTTGGCAATCATAGGGTTTGAGCATTTCTGAAATAGCTTCATTCATTAGCAATCCTTCTTTTCTGCTTGCAGGCTGGTTAATGTTTGCAGCAAATAGGCAGTGTTTTTTCTTTTATATATTTCAGATAATTTTGTTAATAAGTTGATATCCAGATTTTGTAACTGTATTCTGTCAATACGTAATTCTTCTAATAAATAATCCAAAATTTCCGACTTCAAATTAATTGAGCTGAAGTATATTTTATCACATAAAGCTTTTTCAGGACTGGCTATAAAATAATTCCCGAGTTCTGTTTGGTGGTATTGTATACCAATAATATATTTTTCGAGCGGTAGATATTTATAGCTGAACAAACCTATTGGGGTATTAAAAGACTTATCTCTTTTAAAACAAATACTGGTTATTTTTTCCACTCTTTCCGGTATAAAACCGTGAAATGACAAAGCGTATTCCGTTGAAATAGCAGATGGACCATATAGCATTCCTGATATAACCTCACGGGAATATTTCCTGTTATAATTTTGACCTAATATATAAAGACCCTGTTTTATATGAATTAGATCACCGCTTTTCGTAGAATGTTTTATCTTATTCCGGGGATATTTGTAATCAGCAAATAAGCTCATTAGATAAGGTGTTGTGAAATATGGTAATTTCTCCTGAAAAAGTATGCTTTCCATATATATAAAGTCCTCTATAGTGACTGTTAGCTTAATATATGTAGTATATTAACATAAATTATATTTATTACAACTATATTTTGACCAGTATATGGAATATTTTCATATATGTTGGCTAATAATTGTAAGTTTGCAGCTTTTTTAGAGTTTATCAAACAATGATTTTATTTTTTTCGACTGGGCCCTTCATCAGGTAATTACAAGGGTGGATGGTGATGTCCGCAGGGAACTTGAAGAGCTAAAAGATATGGGTGTCACGGCCATCAAAATATTTACAACATATAAAAGCGCTGGTTACTACATAGAAAAAGAGCCGGTTAAAAAGATATTTGAGGTATGTAAAGATCTTGGCCTTATGGTTACGATTCATGCAGAAGATGATGATATTATAGAGGAAAATTCAAAAAAGGTTGAGGATAAACCTTATCCACCGGAACTACTTCCTGTTATAAGATCTTCTGAAGCTGAGTACAAGGCAATTAAAGATTATGGAGAGATAGCAGGCAGTTTGGATATGCCAATATACATTGTCCACTTATCATCTTCCAGAGGTCTTGATACGGTAAGAGAACTGAAGGCGGATGGTGTAAATGTAGTTGTTGAAACAACCCCTCATTATCTTACGCTAACAAATGATTTTCTTAAAAAAGAAGGAGCCCAGAAGTTTCTTATGACACCTCCGTTACGTGAAGCCGCCGATAATAAGGCTCTGTGGGGTGGTGTCGTATCAGGGGATATTTCTATAATTGCCACAGATCACTGTACTTTTACTTTGGAGCAGAAGTTTCAGTCCAACGATTGCCGGACAATTTTCCCCGGTGTTCCAGGAACGGAGGAGATGCTGCAGATTGTTTATACTGATGGGGTCAGAAAAGGGCTGTTTGATATTAAAAGGCTTGTTTCTCTGCTTTCTTCGGAACCAGCAAAAGCCTTTGGTTTGTATCCTTCAAAAGGCAGCCTGGAGCCTGGAACAGATGCAGATATTGTTATATTTGACCCTAATGCAGAATCTGTTTTAAGAAATGATAATAGACATACTGCTGCGGGTTATACACCCTATGATGGAATGGAGGTTAAAGGTAGGGCGGAGACAGTGATTCTCAGGGGTAAGATTATTCTTCAGGATGGAGAATTTACCGGTCAGAGGGGTGCCGGGAAATTTTTGGCAGCAGGATCACCAGGTGCTTATAAACAATAAAACAATCCGGGACATAAATGTAGTAAAACGGTTAATATTCCTTCGATATTGCTACATAGGATGCAACATTCTGTCTGATCGATTCAACTTCCTCTTCTGTAAGTGTTCTTATTACTTTTGCCGGGCTTCCCAGAATAAGTGATCGTGGAGGAAATTTCTTTCCCATTGTAACAAGAGCACCGGCCCCTACTATACTTTCCCTTCCAATTACTGAATTATCAAGAATTATTGCTCCCATACCTATTAAACAGTCATCTTCTACTATACATCCATGCAATAGTACTCTGTGCCCAATGGTTACATTATCACCTACAATAGTTGGAACATCATGTCCTACATGGATAACAGTATTATCCTGAACACTACTGTTTTTCCCAATTTTTATTGGGGCAATATCTCCCCGAAGGGTACAGTTGTACCAAATCGAACTATTTTCTTCAGCTGTTACATCTCCAATTATATCTGCGCTCATCGCGACAAAGTTTGCTTTT
>DAOWMA010000316.1 GCA_030643345.1 Spirochaetaceae bacterium | reverse complement strand
CAATTAATGTGCTTTCCAATGAAAATCTGGTTACCAATGCTGCTGTAAGAGGAAAGCAGTTAATAGAGGGACTCGAAACTCTGAAAAAGAAGGATAAGCGTATCGGGGATGTAAGGGGATTGGGACTTATGGCGGCTGTAGAGTTTGTCAGGGACAATGAACCCGATCCTGAGACTACGAAAGCTGTCATTGCAAAGGCTGCCGACAAAAACCTTCTCCTTTTAAGTTGCGGAACTTTTGGGAATGTTATCAGATTAATTCCGCCTCTTATTGTTAACCAGGAGCAGATAGAAAAAGGACTGGCCATATTTGAAGATGCCCTGGACAGCCTCTAGCCATGTAGTATCAAGGCACAGCGCAGGAGATTTATATTTTAAGAAGTGTTAATAAGGAGTGTTAAAATATGTGCTTGAGTATAAATACAGATATATTTTCCAGTCAAGGCAATCCATTCCCTATACTGAAACAAATTGCAGAAAAAGGTTTTAAATCTATTCAGTGGATCCATCACTGGAATACTGATTTTTTTTATAATAAATCTGAAATTAAAGAGATAAAAAGCAGATTAAATGAATACGGCCTGATCCTGAATGATCTTCATGCAACAATAGGAGTTGAAAAGAGGTGGTTTTCAGAAACCGAATATCAAAGGAAGGCCGGGGTCGAACTTGTAAAGAACAGAATTGAGATGACAGTAGAGCTTGGAGGGGATGTTATTGTACTTCATCCCTTTATAACTCCTGATCCGAAGTTATACGATATACATTTTAAACAGGGAAATAAATCATTAAATGAACTTAAAGAGTTTTGCCTGAATACAGGAGTAAAAATTGCTCTTGAAAACCTTACGTTTATGCAATCTTTTACAACAATAGAGAAATATTTTGATAATTTTAAGGACGATTTTCTAGGATTTTGCTGGGACACCGGACATTCAAATAATCTGGGACCTGAAGCAATTGATTATGCTGAAAAATTTACCAGTGAAAGATTGATTGCACTTCATATTAACGACAATATGGGGGACGGAAGGGACCTTCACGGTATCCCTTTTTCAGGAACTGCTGATTGGGAAAAAATTACAAAAATTATTTCTAAATCATCCTATTCTGAAAAAAAACCTTTAACTTTTGAAGTACACCATGGAGAAGAAAAAACACTTGATGAATTTATTATAACTGCAAAGGAAAAAGGATTAATAATTAATGAAATGGTAGAAAACCACAGAAAGCAGTATAGTCCGTAATTCAGGCACTATTTTCATTTTTAAAAATTCTTTCCGGCAGCGTCTGCCTGGGCTTTAGCAATATGTTCCGTCACGAGTTTTAGGGACAATTTTGAATCCCTTTTTTCTACAGCGTTAAATATCTTAATATGGTCCTCCAAACCTTTTTCCGGTCGGCCTTTAAGTTTTAAAGTTGTCTGTCTGGTTTTGATAAGAAGACCTTTAGCCATTAAAAGCATCTTCTCGAACACACTGTTTTTGCATGCTGCTGCAAGGGAATCATGAAAAGCAGTATCACCTTCAATCCCTATACCCCCATTTTTAATATCTTCTCTCATTAAATCAATACTGCTTTTCATCCTTGCTATATCTTCTTCTGTTCTGTATAAAGCCGCAAGACGGGCTATTTCAGTCTCAAGAACCCTACGAAATTCAAGCATTTCAATAATAAGTTCTTTTTCTTTTCCCAAAATTTCAGAAAAAGGATTGATAAGGGCATCAATTGAAATCTTTTTTACAAAGGTCCCGCCGCTAATTCCAACCCTGGAATCAAGAAAACCCAGGGTCTCCAGAACACGAAGAGCTTCCCTGATTGAAGCCCGGCTGACCTGAAATAATTCTGACAACTCTCTTTCGCTCGGAAGTTGATCACCGGGTTTATAGGTACCGTCAATAATCATGGATTGAAGCTTTCTAAGCACCTCTTCTGATAATCGACGTTTTTTTATAGGCTCAATTTTATTAACCATATTTCAGATAATCCTGTTTATATTAATTGT
Organism: Spirochaetaceae bacterium; assembly: GCA_030643345.1. Taxonomy (GTDB): domain Bacteria; phylum Spirochaetota; class Spirochaetia; order B11-G9; family B11-G9; genus JAJRQE01. The sequence continues at coordinate 1,437 of DAOWMA010000316.1, read as the reverse complement.
ATTGCTTCTTCAAAAGCAGTATTAATCATTTCGATGGGTACTTTTTTAATATACCCCCCCTTCTCCATTGTTTCCACAAGATTTCTGGAATAGCTTATCTCTTCCTCTGCCTTTTTAAAAACCTCATCTCTTGTCATTATTACCCTTGCAAGTCCCTCTTCAATAGCCTGCATGGCTACATCCGCGGCCTCATGGGGAAAAACTCCCGGTTCTTCCATTGTAGCAATTATATTGTCCGGTGTTATTCCCCTCTCCTCCGCATATTTAGCAAGTGATTTTGCTGCCGCTATTGCCATTCCATCAGAAATCTTTTTTGCCCTGACAAGCAAGGCACCCTTCAAAATACCAGGGAAACCAACAGAATTATTAACCTGATTTGGAAAATCTCCTCTGCCTGTTGCAACAATAAATGCCCCGGCAGCTTTGGCAGCATAGGGATAAATTTCCGGGACCGGATTAGCACATGCAAAAACAATAGATTTTGAAGCCATTCTTTTTATATCGACCGGAGAAACCGTATCAGGACCTTGTTTGGAAAGTGCAATTAGAACATCCGCCCCGGTCATGGCCTCGCTGAATGTTTCAATCCTGCCGGGGTTTGTTTTCTGACAGAGTTCCCACTTTCGGTAAAAGCGTTTGTCTTCTTCAATATCTATACGGTCTCTACTAAGAGAACCCTTTGAATCAAACACAATAATATTTGCAGGGTCAGCCCCTGCAGTAATTACAATCCTCGCTATAGTTGTATTCGCAGCCCCGGCCCCTAATAATACAATCTTTACATTTTCGAGTTTTTTATCAGCCAGTTTAACTGCATTTATCAGACCGGCAAGGGTCACACAGGCTGTTCCCTGTGCATCATCATGCCATACAGGAATATCACATTCTTCCCGCAGTGTATCAAGCACTTTATAGCAGTTCGGCTGTGATATATCCTCAAGATTGATCGCTCCGAAACTGGGCTGGACCATCTTTACAAATTCTATTATTTTATCAGGATCATGCTCACCCTTGCTGTTCCTACTGTCAATACAAAGAGCTGTAGCATCAACACCCCCAAGGTACTTCATCAAAAAAGCCTTTCCTTCCATAACCCCAAGTCCTCCGGATGGTGTACAGTCCCCATCACCCAGGACCCTGGTTGAATCGCTTACAACAGCAACATAGTTACCTTTGTTGGATAAATCATACGCTGCATCATTATCATCTCTTATTGATGTTGATACTTTTGAAACTCCGGGAGTATACCATACATTAAACCAGCTGAAACCAAAAACTCCCGCCTTGGGTACTGTCTGCATTTTACCGCCATAAAATTTATGGGCCTTTTCAGAGAGATTTTTCATGAAAGCTGTTTTAACCCTTGCTCTCTGGCTTTCATTTAGTCCACGTTTTTCTATCTCTTTCTCTATATTTGCTAAATCAAGATTTATCATT
>DAOWMA010000296.1 GCA_030643345.1 Spirochaetaceae bacterium | reverse complement strand
TTGCTATTTCAGAAATAGTAAGATGTAAATCCTTTTCCTCTTCTTCTCTAAAAAAGAGTTTTTTCTTCCAGGATATTTCACCTTTAGCTTCCGATAAATTGAGGTTTCCTTTTTTTAACCGTGTAATTGATGCCTTAGGTAAGCCATAAGCTAAAAGCAACTCGTAGATAAAGCTTTCCTTATTAAATGCTGCAATCAGTTTTTGCAGGTTTAACTCTATTTGTGCTATGTTCATAGATACCTTCCTATACGGAATGAGAGTAGATCATTTTGTTATTTAACTGTACTTTCTTAACTATGATGGACATAATAAGCAGTACTTACCATATATTATCCTGTTTTTCAGCAATTTAAAAGCAGGAAAAAGAAAGAAGCAGATAGTTTTGAGTCACACTTTCGTATAATGTTCCAGGTTTTCATAGAGTCCCGGATCGAATTTGCATAACCTAATTCTATAGCTTTGAAAATGATCCCACAAGAATAAAATAATCTGGGAATCTCAGATTCTGATGCAGTTTCAAAAAAAAGCTCTACAGCTTTCCCAAAAAGCACAACCGGATACAAAATAAGCATAGTTCATTCCTAACTATGAATCGAAAAAAGTATAAATTACTATCAGTCCCTTGACTTGTATGCATCAAACATACATATTGATACATATGAGAACAACACTAAACATAGACGATAAAATATTGGAAGAAGCATCCCATTTGACAGGTATTAAAGAGAAAACATCTCTGGTACGCCTGGGTTTAGAAGCTTTGATTGCTCTGGAAAGCAGTAAAAGACTTGCAAAACTGGGAGGAACCGAAAAAAAACTGGATTCTATTCCAAGACGACAATCTGCATAGCAGTAGTTATGATTCTTGTTGATACTTCAGTTTGGATTACACATTTTCGTGAAGGCAATCGGCAGCTTGAAAAGTTGTTGATGAAAGCTGAGGTCATGTGCCATCCCTTTATTATAGGAGAGCTTGCCTGTGGTAATATAAAAAACCGCAATGAAATTCTCTCTTTACTTCAGGCTCTTCCAATGACTCAGGTTGTTGATTTTAATGAGTTTCTGTTTTTTATTGAAAAAAATAACCTTATGGGAAAAGGAATCGGTTTTGTTGATATTCATCTATTGGCTTCTGCTCAGCTAATGGGAGTATCTTTGTGGACAGCGGATAAGAGATTGAAATCTGCTGCAGATAAGCTTAGACTGGCATATTGAATATTATAACGCTAATAAAATATGGAGGAATGTATGATCTATTCACCAAATGAAAATCGCTACGATACAATGGTTTATAACAGATGCGGCCGGAGTGGTTTAAAACTGCCTGCTGTTTCTCTGGGACTGTGGCATAATTTTGGAGGGGCAGATGTATTTGAAAATGCCCGTCAAATGGTACTCAGGTCCTTTGATCTTGGTATAACTCATTTTGATCTGGCTAACAACTACGGTCCTCCCTATGGATCTGCAGAGGAAAACTTTGGAAAAATATTTAAACAGGATCTCGCTTCTTATCGGGATGAACTGATAATATCTACAAAGGCAGGATACGACATGTGGCCTGGTCCCTATGGAGAATGGGGTTCACGCAAATATCTGCTTGCAAGCCTGAATCAGAGTCTCAAACGTATGGGATTGGAATATGTTGATATTTTCTACAGTCATAGATTTGATCCGAAAACTCCACTGGAAGAAACAATGGGAGCATTGGATTTTGCTGTAAAACAGGGGAAAGCTCTCTATGCCGGAATATCTTCGTATTCAGCAAAAAAGACAAAAGAAGCTGTTGATATTTTGAGAAAAATGGGAACGCCAATGCTTATACATCAACCTTCATATTCAATGTTAAACCGCTGGGTTGAAAATAAACTTCTTGATACTCTGCAAAGTGAAGGGGTTGGCTGTATAACATTTTCCCCTCTTGCTCAGGGAATGTTAAGTGATAAATACCTTAAAGAAGTTCCAGCAGACTCCAGAGCAGGTAAAAGCGGGACTGCTCTGAGCAGAAAACTGCTTACAGAAAAGAACATCTCAAATATTAAAAGCTTAAACAATATAGCTCAGGATCGTGGGCAGTCCCTTGCACAAATGGCCCTTGCCTGGAATCTAAATAAACCTCAGGTAACTTCAGTTTTAATTGGTTCCAGCAGTGTTAAGCAGATTGAACAGAATGTTGATGCCTTAAAGAATTTGGATTTTTCTGAATCTGAACTAAAAGAGATAGATAAGTTTGCATTGGAAGGGGATATTAATTTATGGTCTACTTCCAGTGATGCAGGTTGATAGATTTAACTGGATATAGATGTCCCTGAATTTTCAGGGACAATTAAATTTAACTCCAAAAGAAAACCGATAAACTCTTCTGCACTGGCAGCTTCGATGTTCAGGTTGTGAAAAATTTCTGAAAGAGTATGCTCTCCGGTTATTTTTTCTACTATATTATAGATGTATTTTTCAACTGCCAGTGTCTCTATTTCATATCCGTTATTAAAAAACAGTGCATAAGATTTTTCCCGGTCATTATTTTTTACGAAATCCCGGATATCAATCATTCCCTGTTCTGCATAAAGAGTTACATCAAAATTGAAACCACCTGTTTTTAAAGCAGAGCTTCTGGTGAATCTTTCATTCAATAGTGAAGGTCCTTCTATTATACTGCCTGTGGATTTGGGTCCAGCATACAATGCCTCTGAATACAGGTAGTGGAATTTGCATAAATCCAGTGCAGTCGGCAGATAGTCTGTTTTATTTCTCTGTGTGAATATGTGTTCCAGAAATTTATATTGTAACTTATATAGATTAGTTAAAGTATTATGATCTAATAGAAAAGTGCTGAATTCTATGAAAAAATCTGACGGAGAAATATCCAGGATATCAGTTATTGAAAGAAACCAGCCGGCAGATTTCCCTTTGTTATAGAATATGTCTACAGCATGTGCAATTTCTTCAGATTTATCTAATTCTGTGTTACTGTACCCGGGACTTGATATAACAGAGTAAGGAACATTTTCTTCAAATAGAAGATTAAAAGATTCTGCTTCCTCATATAATACAGTCCCGGGAAAGACTGATAATCTGAATATATCCAGATGGTTTGGAATCTGATCCAATGCATAATCCAGGCTACCCAAAAATCCACTTATTGTATCTCCAGGTAATCCATATATTAAATCCAGTCCGAAAACGGCACCGTATTTATTCAGTAAACTGATCTTTTTAGAAAATTGATCAGGATCAAAACTTCTGTTTACATTTTTTAGTACATTTACCCGGGAACTCTGCAGTCCTATCTGCAGGGAACAGTGCAATTCTGCAAAGGCTGCTGCTAGTTCTTCATCCAGTAATTCTGCCCGAATTTCAAATGTAAAATGAATATTGGGAGCATGCTTTTTAATTAGTGATATTATCCTGATTGTTCTGTTACGATCTATATTAAAGGTGGGATCCAATACAAAAATCTGGTCTGTTTTTTTTTCTTCAAAGAGGATTAGTTCTTTGCGAATTCTTTCTTCCTTGTAATATCTGACGCCCTTAACTCCCCGGGATTCAGCGCAGAATGAGCAGTTATAGGGACATCCTCTGGATAGTTCCCATAATAAACCACCCCATTCGGCCGGATTGATAT
>DAOWMA010000357.1 GCA_030643345.1 Spirochaetaceae bacterium | reverse complement strand
CATCAAGATCTACATTGGATATCTGAATGGGCTTGAGAGTATCTATAATCCATGGTGAGTGTTTTGGGTTATCTTCATGCATGTATTCAATATCAAGAATACACCATACTCCACCTACAAGAAGTTTTGGATGGTTCTTTATATATTCATGATCTACAATTACTTTCTTTATACCAAGATTTCCAAAAGTTGCTTCATATGTATCATTTTTATCATTCAGCTGAACTGATATTTTATCTATAATTTTATAGCGTCCCTCTTCCCTGATTTTAGATTTTACCAGTTCCGATTCATTCCTGTTTACATAATGCCGGGCAAGAATATTTTTTACGGTATCAATTCCGGAAAGAATAGAATCAGTATCATTTGTTGCACAGTACTGCCCAAGTAGATATTCAAGCACATAGGTTGGGACCAATGCATTTCCACGTACGAGGTTTGAGAGATCTTTTCTTACTATTAAACCGGCGAAATGTTCCTGTATTTTCCCTTGCAAATCCATTTTCACCTCTTTTCTCCTCTCTACTACCTACTACCTACTAACTACTCATCCAAACCTATTAAAAATCAAAATCAGATTGTATATTCTTTCTTAACCTGTATGAAAACTCTTTGTAAAATACTTTTGTATTTCCGGCTTTTATATCATACAGCCTTAAATATAACATTTGCTCATTATACTCATCGGCATGTTTATTAAAAAGAAAATTTTCTATCCTTGTTCTATTCTGATTATTTGGGTCTTTATCATCAAATATAAGAATTTTAGTATTTGAAAGCTCTTTTCCATCAACACTCTCAAAGAGTGCAGCAATTTCTCTGGCTTTAGTTTTACTATCAACCTGTTCTTCCTGAATAAATTTTACACTTATCTGACCCGTAGTTATTACATTTTTTCGATCAATTACCGAAATTTCAATGAAAGAAATATCGTCAGTTCTCGATTTTTTAAGGATTAGCAGAGGGACTACCAGTTCCTGCAGCATTCTTCCACCATGAACAAATAAACTTCCTCCACCAGGTCTGCGTATACGACCAATCCCTCTGGCTATCTGCAATTTGAAAGGTCCTTTCCAGGATAATTTCTCCGGTCCAAGAATATCTGTTCCTGTCTTAACTACAGGCTTTTGGGTAACAATATATCTGTGATCACGCTTAACTTCTCCATCTCCCTGCTCTATTTTCATCCAGTCTACTTCCGGAACAGGTTTGTACCGGTATAAAAATCCATGGTCTGCAGTCAACATTATATGTGTTCGGTTAAGATTAAGAATCCTTCTGCTTAAATTATTTAAGAAATTTATTTCCTTTTCTACTGCAGAAAATAATGATTTCTCTGTTTTAATGTTTTCACCAACAGCATCTACACCTGGTGAAAAAAGATATATGAGATCAATCCCTTTTATAGACTCCTCCTGATCTGACAATGTTGATTCAAAAAAATCCCTTGCATTAAGAATCTTTGCCTTCTTCCCACTAAACTCATTATCAAGATAAGCCTGTAGTATTTTCTCTCTTGCACCCCATCCCTGAGTGCTTTTACCATCAGCAAGTACAGTATTACCATTTGAAGCAAGTGTGAGTTCAGCAGGAGGAAGCAATGAAGCCATTCCCAATTGTGTATAAGAAGGTGTGGGGGCCTTCAATGTTTCCAGTTCAACCTTAAATCTATTCTGACCTGCCAGTTTTTCTGCAAGCTCAGCTCCAATTTCATATCTCATTCCATCGGATATAATAACGAACAGATACTTATCCTGGTTAAGATATGGTACTACGTACCTTTTAAAGAAATTACCCATATTTCTGTCTTGTAATGACTCGAGGTAAGGATCTTTGTCAATCGCTTTCTGCCAGTTATCTGCAAGAGGAATCATGTATCCCTCGGTATAACCTTTTTCTAAATCCTCAAGATATTCTACCAGCTCCCCCGGGCTGCCGCTTTCCTGAAAAGCATAGTGGAATTTACGGTAGTATTCATCCAATTTATGGATACCATCGGTATACTCGTTCCACCCCTCTTCAATATTACTAAATGATAAGTCAACTCGTTTCCTAAGCTCTTTAAACTCAAGGAAATAGTAGAGTATTTGATAATGATACCTTAGCTTTGAAATCCCTTCTGATTTAAACCAGAAAGTCTCCCGTCTTTTTTCAAGAAGATGCAGTGCTGTAATATAATCGATACTTCTGTTCTTTAAACCTTCAATGAGTCTGGACAGTACCTGTTTATCAGCTTCCTTATATAGATCTACAGAAATAATTACTTCAAGAGAGGGTTCCTTATTTAATATATATTTTATGTTAAGTTCTTTCTCTCGCTTATCCAGCAAGTCCTTAAATCTCTCACTGTATTTAAGATTATTTCTCCATTCATCTATGAGGATAAATATATTCCGTTGATTTTTGCCAGTCATATGTTTTAATTGAAAATCGAGGGCATTCTGAAGAATATAATTTAACAAACCTTCAAGGTCGGAATTATTATAAGCCCACTCTTTGGCGGCAAGTTCCCAGAAGACTGGTTCAAGATGATACTTCCTGACAGCCTCCCAAAAAGAACCATTTTTATCGAGAAAACTGTTGAGAAATATATTAAGAGCAATTTCCGGGAATTCCTTTCTATTCAGCTTATCTTCCTTAGTATTACCGGCTAAGATGGAGAGCATTGCCAGCAGTAGAGAATCTTCGTCCTCTGTAGGACTATTAAGAATTCCCTTAAATGGGACCAGACGCTCCTTCTTGTTTCTAAAGAAATCTGAATATTTCTTAATAAAAGGAAGGAATTTTATATCAAGATCCAGTTCCTGAAGAATAAGTGAGGATTTATCAGATGCAAATACAAATCCTGATAAATTAAGGTCCATAAGCCAGTTTTGTTTGTCTTCCGGCTTTGACTGTGATGAATAGATAAGGAACTTCTGCGCCGGACCTATTTTTTGTACTTTATATCGTATATTAAACTCATCGTTATCAATTTCAATTTTTTCAACCCCAAGCTCATTAAATTCAAGAAAGTCATCTCTCATTTCACCGCCT
>DAOWMA010000171.1 GCA_030643345.1 Spirochaetaceae bacterium | reverse complement strand
GTCGCTGATCACCGGGGTTTCTTTCTTTTCTTAAATTCCTAATTTAAACAGTTGTAAAATCTGTATCATTTAGTAATTCATATTTACCTTCAGTGAACTAGCTCCAGAGTCAAATTCCCAATTTAAGTTTTCTTAAAAAATAAAACAGTTTCTATTCACAGTCTGTTTCAGTTGGGGCTTCCTGACAATTCTAAACAATGAAGTGTTAACATATTATATCACCAGAATTCCCTATATCTCAGAAGCTAAAAACAATTCCATTCCATATAACCTGTTCGGGAAATCTGTTACAAATATGACCATGTATCAATCTTGGCCGGTCCGCAAATTAACTTTTGTAACCTATACCCTACCTACGCTCCACCCACCTGGGCATATGATCTTTTAATATCTCCATATTCAGAACATATCCTTTCCCCTCCCTACGAAGTAAACCCTGACCGGACAACCACTCAATATCTCTATGAAGGGTCTTTTTTGACAACTCCGAATACAATGAGTTAATTTTCGGATTGATATTTTCAAGCACTGTTGTTTCAATAGCATCATTTAAATTCCACAAAAGGACAAGCTCTCTTTTTCGCCTCATTGTTGTATTCAAACTGCCTGATGAATCTTTTTTAAACTCATTAAAGGTGTCAAAAATAAAATTTCGCCAGAAAACATGAAGCTGGGATTTTTGTACGGTTCCAAGAACTTCTGCCAGTCCGTCGCGATACCCTTCCAATGCGTAATATAAAAAATTAGTGATATCCTTATTTCTGGTAGCAATTTCTATTTGGCGGGAATACATAGTTCTTGTTTCATTGTAGTGATTCGAAAGTACATGTGAAGCAATATTTGGAACACCGGCCCTCATTAAAATGTAAAACTCTACTAATCTTGCAGTTCGTCCATTGCTATCCGAATTCTACTTTTAACCATTTGCATAAATTTTCTACCAATCCAATAACTTTTCCGGCACCTGGAGGTCTGTAACTGCTTACAATTACATTTGAAGATCGATACTCGCCGGGAGTTGCATTGAAGGCCCCTCCAATCCCCCTTCCAAGGGATTTATGAAAATGAGCAATCAAATCAAGTGAAATAATATCAATTTCATTTTTATCTACAAGTTTTTTCATGATAAAATTCATGGCATCTATCACATTATCTACTTCTTTTTGAAGATATACCTTGCTTGGTGGTAAACTTTCACTGCCCTCCCTCAATTTAATAATGTCTTCAACAGAAAGAGTATTTCCTTCAATAGCAGTGATTGCCTGAGCACCCTTAATTAGAGAGACTTGCAATAGTTCAGTTCTATACTTTGGAATAATTGGAGTTTCAATGATAGCATTGATATATGCAACACACTCTCCTAACAATCTGGCAATAGCAGGGTCAATATTCCAGGCTTTTTTAAATGAAATGTGATCCTAGTTATTGTCTTGTTACTAATCATTTTTTATTTCTAATACGTTTTTAGCAGTAATAGAACAAGTAACATACTTAAATGTATAAGCACAGAAGAGAAAAAAGAAGGGGTAGCGGAAAAACCGCCTGTCCGGCCCGGCGATAGCCGGAAAAAGCTGGACAGACAAGCGGGTTTGGAGCGAGGGGAAGGCTTTCCCCTCCTAAAATTACCCCATCTACATAAACATATTAAGCAGCAGCTGGGCACCGCCGATTATCGAACCCAGTAGTGCACCAAACACGTTTATCCATCGAAGCTGTTTTCGGACAATATCCAGTATCAGTTTTTCTACCTTCTCCATATCCAGGGTATTAATTTTATCTACAACAAGGTTGTTTACATCGATGCTTTCCAGAATCTGAGGGACTTTATCATCTACAATTCCTATTAGAGTTGAAGTAAGGTTTGTATCAATTTTACTTCTGACATCCGGTGAAATATTTATAATTTCCTTAACAGCCATATTCCCATTATTTGTAATGATATTAAAAATACCTGTTAACATACTTGAAGCAATTTCCCCTTTTGGCTGGTCGCAAACAAGTTTGCCTGGTCGGAAGCAAGCTTCCTGCTCGGCCATGCAGCCTTGGCTGCTCGCCCATGCATCCCCTGGAAAGATAAACTTAAGAATTCTATTTTTTATATCTGCAAATGATAATCTTAACCAATCGGAAAGAAGTACTTCCATTTCAATGTTTTCATATTTACTATAAAAACCCAAAAGCCAGTTTCTGATATTTTCCGATACTATCGGATTTCGAATAAACTCAAATACTGATCTTTCAATATTGTGAAGATCTTTAAAAAGATCTCCATCCCACTCTGTAAAAATCTGACCGGCAGTTGTCTGACTTAAAGCAACAAGTCGTCGTTCCAGCCCGGCTGCCATATTATCAATATTTTTTTTATTCTCGCCGTAGTCTCTGAAATTGTTAATTGTATCTTTTACAATACCTGCCATATTATCATCAAGAGTTCTATCATACTGACCTGCAGAAATAAGAAAACGCTGTATTTTATTAAGCTTGTTAATTATATCTTCAAGAAGGCGGCGCCCATGAATCTCCAGTTCCTTTGTAACATCTTTACTGTTAAGGAAATGGATAAAATGTGGAAAAAGCCGTATATAAAGCTTTCCGGAAATATCAATAAATCTTCCTATATTTTTTTCTGTAAGAATAACCGAAAGATGGTAGTTATCGTGAACAGCCTTCTCCATCCATCTGTCAACAATATTTAAAAATCTTTCCTCAAGGCCTGCAGAGAGAAGAATGGATAAAAGTTTATCTACTGCTCCTTCTATTTTATTAGGCCTTTCTTTTTTATCATGGAAAAGCATATTCGGAGTTTTATCTTTAAGATAGATTATCCCTTTATCCAGGAGATTATCCATGAGGTTTAAAAATCCTTTCGAATTTATAAAATTACCAAGAAGTTCAGGTAGAAAAGATTTTGAAATTTCATTTTCCGTTCTAATCTTCAGACGTGATTTTATAAATTGGGATTTTAGCTCTGCAATGGGCGTTTCTATTACAAGATCAAGAAATGCTTTTATACTGTGGTCCACACTTTTAAGGAAAGATTTGGATCTTATTTGTTTTCGTACAGCATCTTCAGTCAGGAGCTCTCTGGAAACCATCCTGCCGACACTTTCCGACAGTTCATAACGCTGTTTTGGAATAATACCCGGAGTCATAGGCAATTTAATAGATAAAAATCTTTTTTCCCTATGAGGTCTGAAAAGCATTGTAATAGCAATGGCATTGGTTATATAACCAATAGCAGCACCAATAAGGGGAGGAAGGAACCATGGAACCAACCTAAAAAAAAGATCCATTAACCTTTAATTTCCCTGGAGCTTTTCTCTGCGCTGTCCTTTGTCTCAAAAAATTTAAGATAAGCCCCAAAAACCCATCCCTGAAGACCACCGTACTTCACCTGATACCAGTAACCATCCTTACCTTCCAGGGTTTCCCTGACAGAGCTTTGAGAAACAACTTCCAGAACATATCCCTTCCATAAAGTAGTTATAGCCTTACTGTTAATATCCGGTTTTTCCCGCAACCGCAGGTGAGTTGAATTAATTACGCTCCACCGGGACTGAACTGACAAAACTGAAGTAGCTGGTAAATCAATATCAAAAGTGGTCTTTTCATCTTTACAGGATAAAAATAAACTGGAGAATAAAAGAAGAATTACAATACATATTTTCATAGCCCGTAATATACCACACAATGATATGGACATACAACAATATAGATATATGTCAAACAATTATTATGGTAGACACAATGTACGGGCAGGGTCCCCCTGCTCTAAATTGAGAATTGATCTTTCAATTCTTTTATTTCATCCCGAACTACTGCAGCCTCTTCGAACTCCATATTTTTAGCGTGTTCCAGCATAACTGATTCAAGTTTTTTAACCAGCTTTTTTCTTTCCCCGGGAATAAGAATATTGTATCCCTGCTTTATTATATCCAGATTAACTTTTTCTGAATTTTTTGTTCCCTCTTTTTTTCTGACCAGTAGATCTGTTACAGCTTTAACTATACTTTCGGGAGTAATACCATGCTCCAGGTTATAGACTATCTGTTTCTCACGCCGTTCATTGGTTTCGTTTATTGCCTCTTCCATAGCTGTTGAATATTTATCTGCATACATAATAACTGTACCTTTCACATTTCGGGCAGCTCTTCCTATAGTTTGAATAAGAGAAGTTGCAGAACGGAGAAACCCAATCTTGTCAGCATCCAGGATAGCAACCAGTGAAACTTCCGGAAGATCAAGGCCCTCACGAAGGAGGTTTATTCCAACAAGAACATCAATAGTTCCAAGACGAAGGTCCCGGAGAATCTCTACCCTCTCTATAGTTTCAATTTCGGAATGGAGATACCTTATTTTTAAACCAAGTCCAGCATAATAATCAGTTAGATCTTCTGACATCTTTTTTGTAAGGGTAGTAATAAGAACCCTCTCTTTACGTTTAATCCTCTTTATTATCTCTCCATAGAGATTTTCTATCTGTCCGACTGTAGGCCTTACATCAATTTCAGGATCTAAAAGACCAGTGGGGCGTATAATTTGTTCAACAACATTATCACTCTTTCGTAATTCCTCTTTACGGGGTGTGGCAGATATATAAAGAACTCTGTCTGTAAGTTCTTCGAATTCGGCAAAAAATAAGGGCCTGTTATCCAGGGCGGAGGGCAGTCTGAATCCATGATTGACAAGATTATTTTTTCTGGAACGGTCCCCCTCATACATAGCACCAATTTGCGAAAGAGTTACATGGGATTCATCTATAAGTGTCAGAAAATTATCAGGGAAATAATCTATCAATACTGAAGGGCGTTCACCGGCTGTTCTTCCGCTTAAAGGAGCAGAGTAATTTTCTATCCCCGGGCAGTAACCTATCTCCTCCATCATTTCAAGATCATACTCGGTCCTTGTTTTTAAACGCTGTGCTTCCACTATCTGTCCATTATCCGTAAGCTCGATGTATCTTTCAGATAACTCATTGCGAATAACTCCAATTGAATTCCGCAACTGATCTTCCGGCATTACAAAGTGCTTTGAAGGGTATATTACAACTGTATCAAGTTCAGCTATTGTACCACCTGTAAGAGGATCTATTTTCCTAATTCTGGCAAGGTTGTCCCAGTCAATTTCCAACCTGTAAGCATCCTTCAGATATGCAGGGTAGATTTCGACAACATCACCTTTAACCCTGAATCCTGCCCTCTTTAAAATTGAATCATTTCTTGTGAACTGCAGACTGATAAGTTCCTTATTTAACTTAGAGATATCAAATAACTGACCCACATCTAATCTAAGACTCATCTCTTTAAATGATTTTGGATTCCCAAGTCCGTAGATACATGAGACAGAGGAAACAACAATAACGTCCTTTCGTTCCATCAATGACATAGTGGTTGCGAGTCTCATCCTGTCAATTTCATCATTTATGGAAGAATCTTTTTCTATATACAGATCTCTTGAGGGGACATATGCTTCAGGCTGATAATAATCATAATAGGAAACAAAATATTCAACTGCGTTATCCGGAAAAAAGGATTGG
>DAOWMA010000076.1 GCA_030643345.1 Spirochaetaceae bacterium | reverse complement strand
GCAAATCCATCTCTGCCTCTGGCCGTATGCTTAAGCTCTATAGTATCTACAGAGCTGTCAAATGCAACCAGATGAGTACCCGGGATACTGCCTCCTCGTGTTGAGGATACATGCAGTTCTTCCGGTTTTATTTTTCTCTTCAGTTCCTCTGATACGATGGATGTTTTCCTGTCAATATTCTTTAATAGAATATCTCCAAGCATTACTGCTGTTCCTGAAGGGCTGTCAGTTTTTTGGTTATGATGAAATTCGTGGATAAATGGATCGTATTCTGTAAATGAATTCATAATTTGAGTTGTTTTGTCCAGTATTGAGAAAAAAATGTTGACTCCCAGAGAAAAATTTCCGGACCATATAATGGCAGATCCATTTTTTTCTGAAAGAGCTCTCATCTTATCCATATCTGAGTACCATCCGGTTGTGCCCATTACTATTTTTTTACCTGCGGAACAGACTGTTTCAGCATTTTGCAGTGCTGACTCTGGAATAGAAAAGTCTATAACAACATCAGCCTTTTCCACTATTTCCTTTGAAAAGTTCTTTGCACTTGCTCCTTCGGCTAGAGGATCTACTATAGCGATAAGCGTATGTCCTTTCTCTATTGCTGTTTTTTCAACTATTCTGCCCATTCTCCCATAACCGGAAATTATTATTTTCACAGAAATCATCCTCCTTAGCTTTTTGCGATGTACTTTATGTTTACCCGTTTTTGGCTATATTGCTTTGGTTCTTCCTTCTAAAAACCTGTATAATCAACAAAATAGAGTTATTATACATAAAAGCAGGCCGAATATAAGCACAGCGCAAATAGTTTCTCCTGTTTACAATCTGATACTTTTAGTATAGTATGATATACTAATTACTTAAGTGTGTCCATATATAAACAAAAAGTTTTTATAATAACATAGGGTTTAAAAGGGGTATTTCGTGGAATCAGTCAGCAGTATGGTTAAATATCTTCTGGAGAATAAACCCTTTTTACTTGATGCTCTAAGTAGAGGAATTTTAAGTCTTGGTAATATTGCATCTGAATTTAAACCGGATATAGAGAAATCATTAGGTAGGGATATTAAAGAAACTGCCATTGTAATGGCCCTTAGGCGTTACGGAGATGAAATACGCCAGCATCAAAAATCAGCAGTGTCATCAAATATTTCAGGTGAAATTCTGATGAAAACTAATATTTGTGATTTTAATGTGCTAAAATCTACAAATTTGCTGGGTAAGCTTAAAAATCTATATGAAATGGTTAACATCGAACGGGGTGATTTTTTAAATGTAATTATTGGAAATAATGAAGTAAGCATTTCAGTTAGTGAAAAATACTACAGTGAGATTGAACAGTTTTTATCCGGGGAGAAATTATTTAACTACTCTAAGGGGCTTGTATCGTTGACTGTGATTTTTAATGGTGACTTCCTTCATACCCCGGGAATAGTTTCACAGGTTATGCATCGCTTTGCATGGGAAAATATAAACATTTATGAAATTGTTTCTACAATGACAGAGCTGACTTTTGTAATTGAAAACAGAAATTCTATTAAGGGTTATGAAGTACTTCAAAAGTACCTGGAACATATGCAGAGTGTTTGAGATTACTATTAGGGCAGGACTGACTCAAAAAAATCCCTTTTTTGTTTTCATTTTAATACGGAAACTAGCTCCGGCTATCTCGCAGGCATATTTAACTTCTATCTCATAATCCTTTGTTGAGAGAAGAGCTACAGTTCCCTGGATAGTATCTATAGTAATACTTTTTATTTCTGGAATTTTTTGAAGAGCTTTTTTTATTATTTCACCATTTTCAGCATTTAGACCATCGATTATATAGGTAAATAATTTTGTTTTTGCCATGTGTTGAATATATAATATTTAATAATAAATGAAAAGCTAAAAAAAACAGTGATTTAGTTGAAAAATTCATTATTAAGCGTTATCCTTTAGATTGATTAAAAATTATACAGGAGAAAAACATGAAAAAGATTACAATTGCTCTTTTGGTTATTATGGTTGCGTTGTTTGCAATGTCCTGTGCTTCGGCACCGGCTCCAGTGGCTGTGGAACAAGATAAATCAGGACTCCCGGACTTTGTTCTGAATCCTCCAATGGCTACAGATGCCATCTATGGAGTAGGTTTTGCAAAACAGTCTACTATGGCTCTTTCTATAAAGGTTGCAGAGACAAATGCCAGAGCAGATATTGCCAGTCAGATTGAGACAACGATTCAGGAAGCTATTACTGCTTATGCTCAGGAAGCTGGTGTTGATGAAAATACCCAATTAATAAGTTTTGTTGAAACAATTACAAGACAGATTACAGATACAACACTAAGCGGTGCAACCCCCAAGAGTAGAGTCCCTATGGATGACGGTGGTGTCTGGGTGTTAATGGTATATGGTAAGGATGCTCTTATCGATTCATTCGAGGATGTTGCAGAGGGATTTGAAAGAAATGAAGATGCCGCATTTGCAGAATTCAAAGCAGCTCAGGCTCTTGAGAAACTGGACTACCAGCTTGCTAATAATCCAACAGTATCACAACCTGTAAAGTAGAGAAAATTTATGAATAGAAGGCTGTTCCTGTAAACGGAACAGCTTTTTTTTTGGGTTTTTTATAGCAAAATAAGGAAAAAGATATTAAGATAGATTTATGAAACTAAAGATCAGGATTATGCTCATTATTTTTGTTATAAGTTCTATTGGGTTACTCTCTTGTGCTTCTGCTTCTGGTGAACGGTCTATAGAGAGTGAATTTGTGCTTATAGAGAAAACAGGAAATCAGGGACCATCCCAGAAATATATTGAACCTGTGGTAGTTCAGGGAGTTATTGATTTTACAAATCCTGAATACAGTTTCATGTGGGATACAGCACCGGATAATGGGAATCTGTTATTTTCCTCTTTCATTCCAAGAAGAGCCTATAGGGAGGAGGAGATTGAAATAGCTGTCTCTGAAGCCGCCAGGCAGGCTTCAATGCTTTCCAGGTCAAAAGTGGAGGCAAAATTTGCTGTAAAGAGTAATAATAGAGATCTGGGATATCTTGAGGCTATTGATGTGCAGTATGATCGTGGATTGGCCAGGGACCTTGAGTCAAAAATAAAAGTCAGAAACCATTACAGGGATAATGAGGGCACCTATATTCTGGCAGAATTGGATGGAATTAATTATAAAGGTAATGTAGAAAAAGCATCCGGAGAAGGAAATGGACCTGACTGGTTGTATAATTTACCTGAAATTGATGGTTATCTTGTAGGTATTGGAACTGTACAGCGAAGTAGGTACAAGATAGATTCAATAAGAAGAGCAGATGAACAGGCTCTGGCAAATCTTGCAAAACAGGTTTCTGTTGTGGTTAAAGCAAAGAGAGCTGATCGTGAATCAGAAATATCGGGTTCGGCATTCAGCGAAACCAATTATGAGGTAACATCGACATATATTAAGGGCTTCTACGTACTGGGGCGATGGAGTACCGATAATGGTGATACTTATTATACTCTTGCAGTTTGCCCTGTAGATCAATAGGAGTTTATATTATCAATGTTTTTAGTTTATTCGCTGTACAAACCTTCACGAATATAGGTTTTTACGATGCGGCCTTTTTTATGTTATGAATGGCGATTTGCGCATGCAAAATTGGAAATATTAGAGTTATTGGATGCTATATTAGGTATAATTTAAATACAGCGCAAATAGCTGGAATGTAAAATTTTTCCTTGTTAAAATGCAGTAATTCTGTTACTCTGTAACTATAATACATTATTTGTGCTATAGGTGGTTGTAAATACAGTAAAATGAATTATTTTTATTTCGGATCAAATTCAGAGAGAAGGAAGTTGTCCTCTGAAGGAACGATCAGAAAAATTTATACCGGAATTTATACAAGTATTTATGATGATAAGGAGCTTAGGAGGGTCATGAGATATCAATGGCCCTTAATTGCAGCCCATGCCTTTAAAAATTCTGTGATTAGTTACAGAAGTGCTATCGAATTTAAGCCCAGTCCCCTGAATTATATCTATCTTGTCTCCAGACAGTCAAAAACCGTTGAAATCGGAGGAGTTAAGTTTAAGCTTATTAGGGGAAATCCTCTGAGCACTTCAAACAGAAGTGCATTAATGAAAGCACAAACGGCAAGCCTTGAGAGGGCATTTTTAGATTCTCTTATCAATTCAAAAGTTAAAGTCGGTGATGACAGATATCTGCCTATAGGTGAGCTGGAGGACAGGCTTGAGGAGATGATGACTCAGTGGGGAGAAGACGCCTTGAATTCTTTCAGGGACGAATCAAAAAAAATATCTGCAGAACTCAACATGCCTAATCCCTATAACAGGCTTGCTGGAATTATAGGAACTCTTTTAGGGTCAAAAGATGTAGAATTACATGGGAAACGTTCTATTAACAGGGCGGCCGGACTTCCCGTGGATGATAAAAAAGTTGAGTTGTTCTGGGTACTGGCAAATCATTTGGAGACCATTTACTATCCTGATAATTTGGATATAAATCTCGATAATGACGAATATTTTGAGAATAAAGCATTTTTTGAAAGCTATTTCTCAAACTATATAGAGGGAACTGAATTTTTAATTGAAGAAGCTGAGCAAATTGTTTTTGACAAAAAAGAGATTGAAAACAGAGTTAATGATTCTCATGACGTTTCAGGAACATTTCAAATTGTTTCAAACAGGTTATTTATGACTGCATCTCCCCGCTCTTTTCCGGACTTCATAGATAGTATGAGGTATATTAATAAAACAGTTATTTCTACAAGACTTGACAAGTTCCCCGGAGAGTTTAAAACAAAAGAGAACAGGGCAGGGGATACTGTTTTTGTACATCCCGATTATGTTGAAGGAACATTAAACAGGGCTTTTAAGATTTCAGAAACAATCTCTCATCCTATTGCCAGGGGTATTTTTTTTAGTTTTGTTGTTTCTGAAGTTCATCCATTTGCAGACGGTAATGGAAGAACTTGCAGAATTATTCTTAACCGGGAACTTTTGTCCGCAGGTTTTCCCAGTATTATTATTCCTACGGTTTATAGAGAGGATTATCTATTGGCCCTGAGGGCTCTTTCCCGTAAGGGTCGTCCCTCTCCGGTTGCCAGAATGTTTTTACGTGCTTTGAAGTTCTCACAGTTGGATTTCACTAATTATCAGTCCATTAAGAAAAAGATTAAGGGGAAAAACTGGTTTCTTGAACCCGGCGAAGGAAAGATTGTTGAATAAGTAGTAGAGAAAAGATGGGTAGTACCGAATTGTATGTCTCTACAGCTGTATTTGATGGGTATTAAAAGATATTGCAAAGGGGTACGAAAAATACTAAGATACTGGTAATTGAGGCTGTCCGGTAACCCCGTAATTCACTAATTATGTACTTTAGTATAATGTGTACTACAGTATATCAGTGTTTGAGCCTTAAAACTAAGCCTCGATTCAGTGGGATTAAGTTAAGGGACAGCCTGAATTAAGGAGTATCTTATGATGAAAAAAATTGCAGCTATAATGTTAACATCAATATTTATTTTATCCTGTGCTACTGGTGGCGGACCGGTAAAAATTGATCCAAATCGTCCCGAATGGATGAATAACTATCCTGTTGATGGTGCATATTATATTGGGATTGCAGGCTCCAATACCGGTAATGAGGCAGAGGATCGGAAAATTGCAGAGGCTGGTGCGCGGTCAAATGTTGCAGCATCTATTTCGGTAGAAATTCATAATGAGATCGTAATTCTTACTAAAGATGATTCTGAAGGAAATTATTCCACTTCTACAGTGGACGAGATTACTGCCGTTGTTGAAAAGAGTTTGTCCGGGGTTGAAATTGTAGATACCTATTATTCTGAAGAAGCAGGCTTCTGGGTATATATGCGACTTTCGAAAGCTGAATGGGAACGGATAAAAAAAGAGGAGATGGATGCATTAATCTCCAGAATAAAGGAATTTCTTACTCCTGTTCTGAATGATTTTGACAGACCCCTGGTTACAAGGATTCAGGAGCTGATAAAAGCACGGAATTTGATTAAAGAATCACCATATTCCGGATTTCTTAAAACTACTTTTAATGGAGAAGCCGGTTCTTTAATTGATTTAATAGGCAATATGCTCAAGCAGCATCTGGATTCGATCTATCTAAGTGTTAAACCTGAAAATATTGAGGTTGAAACAGGACAGTCTGCAGCTTTTTCTATTGCTATGAATTCAAATATTTCTTCCCGTATTGGGAATATGCCCTTTTCTCTTTTATCTGAGGCGGGTAAGAATATTCTTAGTTCTTTGACAGATCAAAATGGAACATTCCACAGTGAAATTAAATCCGGTGAGTTAATGATGGGACAAAATCATATAACTCTTACTATAGATAGGAAGAAAATTGGTTTTGATGAATCATTACAGAAGGTGATTCTTCCGGAGAAAGTAATTATTGTGGATGTTCAGACAGTTTCCATAGGTCTTGAACTGGTTACTCCTGACGGAATTGATCTCTATGGTGTCGATGGAACTGTAAAATCACTTTTCTCCTCACGCAATCTGCCTTTTAAAGTAGGTCCCGTAGATTCTCCATACATAAAATTTGACATTAGAATTTCAGACTTTCCAAAATATTTAGAGGGAGCACCTGATATGGCCCAGGCCAGTGCTGTTATATCTCTGGTTAAAAAAGGGAAGACTATCTACAGTTATGAAAGCGATCAGTTCAAGGATGGTGGCCTGACACCGGAACAGGCACATGACAGAGCTTTTGCAAAGCTTGTGGAAGCTCTTGAAAGTAATTCTGAGTATGTGGAAGGGATTGTTAAAGCTCTTTCTCTAAACTAGACAGCTATTTACAGCCAGGGCAGGATAAATGAACCAGACTCAGGTAAAAGAACTCCTCCTTCAGTTGAAGGGAGATGTTGAGGAATTTTCGGTTATCTTTTCCGGAAAAAAGAGTAAAAAGGTAGACGGCTTGTATAAGCCCGATTCCAGAGAGATTATTATTCATAATAGAAATACAGAGGATCAGAATGCTCTTTTTTATACTGCAATTCATGAATTTGCACATCATATCCATGTAACAGATTCTCCTATACCTGTTTCCAGAAGAGCGCACACCAAAGAGTTCTGGTCAATACTTCATGGACTATTGGGAAAAGCAGAGGGATTAAAGATCTATGTCAATAAGTTTAAAACAGAACCGGATTTTCAGGTTCTGACCAGGGAGATTAAAGAGAAATTTATCCTGAAAAATGGGGAGATGATGAGAGACTTTGGTAGACTTCTAATGAAATCCTATCAACTCTGCCTTAAATATGATATGAGTTTTGATGATTATGTTGACAGGGAGCTGGGGCTTGGCAGAACAGCTGCAAAACAACTTATCAGCGTTTATAAGGAAGATATAAACCCTGAGGTTGGATATGAAAACATGAAGACCCTTGCCCGGATAAAACCAGGAGAAGATCGCAGGATGGCGGAAGAAGCTTTTCTAAGAGGGAGCAGCCCTGACTTGGTTAAAACCCGGTTTGCATCATCAGCAGCTATCCAGGAGGATCCTGTATTGCGACTGCAGAAGGAAAAGCAGCGAATAGAGCGCAGCATAGCTAGTTTTAATAAACGTCTCAGGGAAATAGAGAAGAGCCTCAGCCAAATTACAGGCAAATAAAAAGAACTGACAGGAGAAAACTATGAATGAACTTCTATGGGCGGCAATGCTGCTTGTGAATTTTGGAGCAATACTTATAAGTTATAGAATATGGGGTAAGGCAGGACTCTATCTGTGGGTACCCATTGCTGTTATTGTTGCTAATATTCAGGTAACAAAAACTGTAGAACTGTTTGGGCTTACGGCCACACTGGGAAATATTGTTTATGCAACAAGTTTTTTAGTTACTGATATTCTAAGTGAAAATTATGGAAAAAAAGATGCTGCAAGAGCTGTAGGTATGGGATTCTTCTCCCTTATTATGCTGACAATC
>DAOWMA010000155.1 GCA_030643345.1 Spirochaetaceae bacterium | reverse complement strand
TTCAGCCGATAGTAAAGATCTTTTCTAAAGGTTCCTGACTTAACCATACTAAAAAGGTCTTTATTTGTTGCTGCAATTATTCTTGTATCTACCGGTATAGGTTTTTTCCCGCCAACCCTAACAATTTCTCTATCCTGAATAAAACGTAATAATTTTACTTGCTGCTTCAGAGGAAGCTCTCCTATTTCATCAATAAGCAGTGTCCCTTTATCAGCCAATTCAATAAGGCCTATCTTTCCTTGTCGTTCAGCTCCCGTAAAGGCTCCTTTATCATAACCAAACAATTCCGATTCAAACAACGCATTTGGTATGGCACCACAGTCAACCTTAACAAAGGAAGCCCTGTTTCTATGGCTTTTTCTATGAACAAGATGTGCAGCCATCTCCTTACCAACACCCGATTCACCGGTTAATAAAAGAGTCGAATCAAATTTTGCAACATGCATTATAGTTTTCATTACATCATGCATACTGGTACTTTTAAAAACCAGATTTTCCCCATGAATAATTTTTTTTTCAAGCATCTCTATCTGAGATCTCAGTTTTTCACTATGTATAAGTGTTTTCTGCAACTCTTTTTCCAGGAGAGTGAGTTCGCTGATATCACGGGAATTTATTACAATCCGTGTTATCCTGCCATCTTTAAAAATCGGTACACCGGTACACATAAGTTTTCTACCATTCTTCGCTATCTGAAGCTGTGTAACTGGTATTTTTTTCTCCAGTACCTCCAGAGTAACAGAATTATTGTAGTAGCCTTCATCCAATAATTGCTTAATACTTTTTCCCACAACATCCTGTGATTTTATTCCTTCCATTGTTTCACATGATTTATTGATTCTCACAACTTTCCCATCACCATCGGAGATAAATATTCCATCATATGAATATTCAAAGATGGCACGATACTCTTCTTCGAGCTGTTTGTAGTATTCTGCTATATTCATAATAACTTTTTACCACAGTTGTTTCTTTTTTGCAACGATTATTTGCTTCTATGCAATAGTTAATAAATTATTTTACCACCAGTAGTTACACACAGTAAATAAACATTTATTGCTATTATGCAACGATTACAATAGGAATCATAGTGTATTATGCATTATTTTTAGAGAAAAATAAGCCTAATGGCTATACAGAACTACCATGTTTATACTTTAACAGTTGGCACGAAAATTGCAGCCTATAAATACATGTTAACAGGTTATCAACAGG
Source organism: Spirochaetaceae bacterium (assembly GCA_030643345.1). Taxonomy (GTDB): domain Bacteria; phylum Spirochaetota; class Spirochaetia; order B11-G9; family B11-G9; genus JAJRQE01. The sequence goes on along the minus strand of DAOWMA010000155.1, from coordinate 4,475 downwards.
AGACGACATTGAACACAATACAGCATACTCCTCTAAAAGGTCCGGTTAGAATAGAAGAAATACTTTTTACTGCCAACCATCAACTTAAAATTAATACCCTGGGACCATTAGGTATAATTCTGGATGGTAAAGAATTCCAGACAGTTGATTTTATTAAAAGTCGGCTTATCCAGGATTTACTGATTCTTCTTATTCTTCACAGAAAAGAGGGTCTACCTAAAAAAGTAATTTTTGATCTCTTTTGGACAAACTATTCAGAAGAATGTAAAAGAGGTAACTTAAATACGCTTATCTATCGATTAAAGAAATTATTTGGAATCCACATAGATTTTCTTAAAATAGATAGGAATTTCATTTATTTAAATATGGATTTTGTCGAGATTGATCTGGATAATTTCCAAACAGGGACAAGAACAGTAGAATATATGGAAAACTCCGGCAATATTGAAGAAGCGATTAACTTTTCTTTCAACACTCTTCAACTCTATAGAGGAAACTTTTTGGACAATATCAGTACCAGACTTCCAATTACCGAGGAAAGATTAAAATTAAAACACTATTATCAAACACTTCTTTTTAGAACATTGCGTCTTACTGTTTACAGGGGTCTTTATAGAAAGTCTCTCGAATTAGGAAAAAAACTTATTTCTGCTGATCCATACTGTGAACCGGCTTACCGTCTTATCATGTCTGCTCTCGGTTTTCTTGGAAATACCAGCGAGATAATAAGATTATACATAAATCTTGAGGAAAAACTGCAGGAAAAATACGGAATAGATCCCGATGAAAAAACACTTCTATTAAAAAATAAACTTGTACTGGGAGTAACTCCTGAACAGGATGAAATATTAGATGAAGTGAGTATTTTCTTTTAATCAATACATTCAGATACTAAAATATGCTCTCCCTTTGAAACTTCTCAATCACCACTAAAAAGGCAGGTGCTGTAAAAACAGGGAAATATCATTTTTAAAACAGAAAAAAATTTGTACTAATACAAATACTGTATTACAATGATTTATCAAAATTTTATCTGGAGGTTCGTATGTTTGGTTTACCCGGCGTTACGGCAGCCGTACTTTTTGGATTCCCGATTTTCTGGATTGTTTATACAATCATCTTCTTTGTTAAAAGTAAGGACTGGCCGGAGGATGTAGAGTCTGAAGAAGAGGGAGGTAGCAGCAATGGGTAGTGTTGTCTTAATCTTTCTTGTTCTTTACTACGTTGTAGTTGTAGGTATTGGGTTTTGGGCTGTAAAAAAAGGAGGTGCAAATAACCTTGAAGGCTATCTGCTTGGAGGCAGACAGGTAGGTCCACTCGTAACTGCAATGACACTGCAGGCTACATCCATGAGCGGATACATGTTCCTTGGAGGAGGGTCCGCAGGATTCACTACAGGATACTGGTCAATTTTTTATGCCTCAGGAGATATCGGAGGAGGTGTAGTCAATCTGTCCATAATCGGACGCAGGATGAGAAAACTTTCAAAGATCCTGGGATCTCTTACCTCAATTGAGTACCTGGAACAGAGATATCCCCATCCGGCAACAAGGCTGATAGCTGGTGCTCTGTCCGTTTTCTTTCTTTTCTTCTATATTCTGGCCCAATTTATTGCCGGTGGAAAGGGTATGGCTCTTGTAACCGGTCTTCCATACTGGGCAGCCCTGGCCTTTGCTGTTGGTATTATAATGATTTATACCTTCCTGGGCGGATATTTTGCTGTTGCCTATACTGATTTTTTCCAGAGTATTGTAATGCTTATAGGTATGGTCTGGATATTTATTGTGACCTTAAATGCCGTAGGCGGTTTTACTGCAGCTAACAATGCCATCGCAGAGATTGACCCAACATATCTGTCAATCTGGGGTAAAGACCTTGCTCATAAAGGCGCATGGGCGGACATTCTGGGTGCAGTTCTGATTTTTTCTGTTGGATATATGGGTTGGCCACATGTAGTAACAAGACACATGGCAATGAAAAGTCCGAAAACTGCCAGAATGGCTGGTGTTTATTCAACAATATGGAACATATTCTTTGTAACAGCACCATATATGCTTGGTATTTTCGCAATTATCCTGCTTCCAAACCTTGCCGATCCGGAAATGGCTATTTTTACTTTGGCAGGAGAACTTCTACCAGCTGCCGTTACAGGTATTGTTATGGCCGCTATTATGGCTGCTATTATGTCCACGGCCGATTCTATCCTGCTTCAGGTAGGAACTATTGCTTCCAGAGACATATACCAGCGGTTTATTCATCCTAAAGCAGATGATAAAGCCATGGTCCTTGTTTCAAGAATTCTAATACTGGTAATTGGTATTATTGGGTTTATAATAGCAGTTGTCAAACCTCCGGGAGTTTTTTCTATTGTAATATTCACGACTTCGGTTCTTGGAAGTGCATTCCTCCCTGCTTATGTCTGTGCAGTTTGGTGGAAAAAGGCCAATACCCCCGGTGCAATTTCTTCTATGGTGGGTGGTGCGCTTAGTGCCTATTTAGCCGAAATAACTTCATTTGTATTGCCGCCTATGGTGGCAGGTGTTCTGATTTCATTTATCCTGATGATAGTAGTAAGTCTTGCAACACAGAAATCACATCCGGTTCCCGCATATATACTAAAAGCAATGGACCTGACAGCGGAGGTTGGACCTATTCCAAAGGGAATATTAACCAGTGCAGAGTTTGACCTGTCCCCTGAAGCAATGGCAGTTAGAAGAAAACTCGATAAAGATAAATAATTTGTATCTGATTTTATTATGCAGGAAGTCTCAAACAAGAGACTTCCTGTTTTACTAATACAGAAATTTAGGATTAACATTGATAGATTCGATAAGTACAGCAGCTGAAAAGATAGTAATTAATTCTATAAAGGGATCTTTGGGCTGCGATGAAGCAGTATCAGTTATTCAGCCATTCATTGAAAACTATATTCCAAAATCCCAAAAAATAGTTTTTTATCCATACTACTGGGTGTTTTTTCATTACACAGTAAATACAATAATAGGAAAGAGCAGAATAATGGAAGCATCATGCTTTGTCGATATGATAAATAATATCGCTACTACAACCGATAGGTTTGAAAAGGAAAATATTGACGCAGTTTCAGAAAACATCCTCACAGCATCAATTTCAGAGGAGGAAGCATTCAATTCTGCCAGGACCTATCTTACACATGCATCTATACTGAAAAGGAAAGCTTTACTAGTACCCGATGTACAGGTTATACAGAAGGAGCTCATCTATAAACCCTTCTGGATTATAAAGTGCACCAACAGAACACGGGAAAATTTCAATATTATGGTGGATGCAGTAACCGGCAAATACCAGACCCTATAAATTAAGTCAGTAAGTTAAGGATAACCATATGCGCTATATTCTGTTTATACCCGGAGCAATTTTCCTCCTTGTTATCTTCTTTCGGGTGGTTCTTCCGCTGCTGAAGAATCCTGCATGGAAACGTCTGATTGACGATGCCCGTTATGAAAGGAGCAGAGAAAATTTAAGCAAATCCGATCTTCTCCTCGAAAAAGCGATAAAGAAATATCCTTCCATAGGACAGGTTTATCTGGAATACTTTCTTAACTATTCTGATTCTTCAGATCTGCAGAAACGATTTTTGTTACTTCTTGAGGGATATAAAAATACAGGAGATACGGTTCTGGGTTTCTTCATAGGCAATACCTACCTCGAAGAAGGAGACTATATCAACGCTCTCCATTTTTTTGAACAAAAAGAAATCGTAAATTACATGAAGAATAAACACATCCCCCTTCTGGCCCAACTATATTATGAGGAAGGTGATTATCATAAAGCGTCCCTGGAATATGAGCAATTCTATCGAACTGTTTTTAATGATAAACGGCCGCTGAAGGAGCTGCTATCTGAACAGAGTGCTTCAGATCTGATTTTATATTCTCTGATCATACATGAAGCAGGTGGAGAATGGGAATCTGTGATGTCGCTTATTCCCAAATCCAGTGTTCATATCGAGTCAAGCTGGCGGGATTATCTGGATCAGCTGCAAAGTCAGTTAAAGGACCTCAAGCCTGCCGTTTCGGGAATAAACGGAGACCCTGGTGAATTTAATCGAAAAAGGAAATTATACTATACTTCAAGAATTGATTTAATTCAGTCCTGGTTATAATTCTCTCTGATTTTAACTTTATCAATCAGTTTCTTAAAATCTTCCGTCTGTTTACGTATCTGTTTAACAAAACTATTATCTTCAACAGTTCCTATTGAAGCCCTCATCTCTTTTGAATTTCTAAATGTTTTCTGACGAAAGGGATTATCAAAATCTTTTTTCCGGTATTGTAGCCCCTGATTTTGTAAAAAGACTTACTGAATTGGGCCTTACACTATTCGCTAAATGGGACTTTGTATTCATTGCACCTCCACTGCTTATAACAAAAGAACAGGTGGATGATGCAGTAGAAATAATTGATGAAGCTTTAAAAGTAGTAGATGCAAAAATT
>DAOWMA010000100.1 GCA_030643345.1 Spirochaetaceae bacterium | reverse complement strand
GTATAAAATTATCGCCATCACTCAGAATAAGGTGATCGTTTTTTTTATCCAGTTTGTCAATTTCACTGTATACTAATTCAATATCAGAAACATCTAAAACTTTGCCATCTGCCAGTTCTAATTTCATAGCTATTCTCCTTTTAATTATCGCTTTATTATACACCTAAACTGTTACATCGCAATAAAAATTTAGTCACTTTTTCTCCTGAATTAGATAATTTTAATATCCCAAATCATAATCTAATCATGGGATGGTAATTAGGCTTCATTTAGTCTATTATCCCTCCCATGAATAATAACACAACAGGATTCGCAGAACTTACACCGGATATTGTCCTTTCCTCTGTGGAAAAAGCAGCAAATACAAACTTAACGGGCCTTATTACACCCTTTCCCAGTTATATTAACAGGGTCTATGAAATTGAAACTGATGATGGAGAGAGGTTTGTTGCGAAATTTTATCGCCCTGGACGGTGGACAGAAGCCGCCTTAAAGGAAGAGCATGATTTTATGGAGGATTGTGCGGAAAGAGATATTCCTGTGGTATGTCCTGTTAAACTTGATAATAAAAATACTCTTGGTAATAACAATGGCTTCTATTTTTCTGTTTTCCCTAAAAAATCAGGAAGGTTGTTTGAGTTAAATAGTGATGAAGATTATATACGTGCAGGCGCTTTAATTGGTCGTATACATTCTTCCGGTATAAGCAGGAAAGCTGAACATCGAATAGTGCTTGATCCTTCTTTTTCTACCCGGCAGGATCTGGATGAACTTCTGGCGGGGAATTTGATTTCAGGAAATCTGAAAACTGACTTTAAAAAAATTACAGATGAAATACTGGACCTTATTATTCCATTGTTTGAAGGGGTAAATAGACATCGTATTCATGGAGATTGCCACCTTGGGAATATTTTAAGCCGCCCAGGTATGGATGGTAATGATCAACTGATGATAATTGATTTCGACGATATGGCAATGGGCCCGGCAATGCAGGACCTATGGCTTCTCTTACCGGGAAGTTTGTCCGAATCCCGAAAAGAGCTAAATCTGTTAATCGAAGGGTATGAACAATTTCTGCCATTTGACTATACCACATCTCGTCTTGTTGAGCCCCTTCGTGCAATGAGAATTATCTATTTCCTTGCATGGTGCGGGAGGCAGGTAGATGATTTCCAGTTTAGACACAATTTCCCTGATTGGGGTACAGATAAATTCTGGGAAAATGAAATTCTTGATCTAAAAAAACAGTTGGATGAGATAAAGGAATCGATTGGTTAGATTTCCAGTTGTTCAAGATGCCTCCAAATATCTTTTGCATTATTTCCTATAATCACATATACTTAGTGGATTATCCGTTACAAAGGTATAAAATGGTATACAACAACGGCCGCGGCTCTGATAAACATGGAGGAAATAATGGGATTATTAAGTAAACTAAAAGGTGAGTTAATTGATATTGTTCAATGGCTTGAGGATGATGGAGAAACCCTTGCTTACAGGTTTGAGAGATATGGAAATGAAATTAAAAGTGGGGCAAAACTGACAGTAAGAGAAGGGCAGGTAGCAGTATTTATTAATGAAGGACAGATTGCTGATGTTTTTCAGCCTGGAATGTATGACCTTACAACCGAAAATCTTCCAATACTTTCAACGCTTAAGGGCTGGAAGTACGGATTTAACAGTCCTTTTAAAGCTGAAGTTATTTTTATGCCTACCAGAGAAGCAGCCGGTTTCGGGTGGGGTACACCAGGCCCTTTTCGAATGAGAGACCCTGAATTTGGATTGCTGGAGATGACAGCCAGGGGACACTTCTCGTTTCATATAATGGACCCGGAAAAATTTATCCGGAATGTTGTTGGTACTGACGGTGAGTTTACAAAAGAAGAGATAGAAGACAGATTAAGAAAAAGATTTGTTACAGAGGCAATATCCGGAATAGCCGAATCGGGAAAATCTTTTTATGATATGGCCCAGCATTATGATGATCTTAGTGAAATTCTAAAGGAAAGGGTTGATCCGGTTTTTCTTGAGAAATATGGAATAGGTCTGGATGATACATCAATTCAGAGTATCGATCTTACAGAAAGATCTGCAGAAAAAGTAGAGTCAAGAGATGAACTTATGTTTGCAGGTTCACGTATGAATGATTATGAGCGAAAAGCACGGGCAGATGCTATGCTTGGCCTTGCCAATAATGAAGGTATGGGCGGAGGAATGGCCGCAGGTGGAATGGGAATGGGCATGGGTATGGGTATGGCCGGCCAAATGGGTGCCCAAAATCAAAGCAGTAATCAGTATCAGGGACAGCCGGCTGGTGGTATGGCCCCGCCGCCTCCTCCAATGCCGGCAGCATATTTTGTATTTATTAATGGTCAGCAGACCGGACCAATGGGAATGCAGCAGCTGCAGCAGATGGTAGCTCAGGGACAGGTTACAGGACAGTCCCAGGTATGGAAACAGGGAATGCCGGCATGGGCAATGCTTTCTTCTGTTCCGGAACTGGCAGGTCTTCTTTCTGCAGGAGGACCTCCTCCTCCTCCATCAGTATAAATTGGAATAAATAATATATTTATGGATAGAAAGAGTAACATAACCAATTATTCAGGAGTAGAAGAATGGAAAATTTAAATTTAACAGGCCCGGAAGCAGGAATTGCCCTTTCCACTCTGGTAGCATTCAGTGATGATAATCCTTCGGAAGAAGAAGCAGCAGTAATGCGTAAATATTACAAGTATGAAGATGCAGAATCATTTCAGAATAAACTGGATTCAGCTGGTTATAAGTTCCCGGAAAATATTTCCGGTCTGGAACCCAAAATTCTGGAAGCTTTAAAAAAACAGAATAAGGATTTTCAAACAAGGACCCTGGCTGTTGCTTTGGTCCTTGCACATTCTGATGGTATTTTTGATCAGAATGAGATGACAATGCTGAACCGGTTCTGTTCAGTCTTAGAGCTGAGTTTGCATGATGCGGATATGTTTTTAAAGAACCGGCTGAAAGAAATTGATGAAGTTACGGGATATAACGATTATAAGGATGATATTACAGAAATTAACCTCAATATGGGTATTGAGTTTACCATTGAAGAAGCCGGTGCAGCACTGGCTATACTTGTAGGTCTTAGTGATGATGATCCTTCAGATAAAGAAGCAGCAGTCATGAGGGAGTACTTCTCTGTTCAGGTTATTTCATCTCTCATGAGTAAGCTTGCGGATTCCGGCATTGAGTATCCCGATGGGTTAATAAAGACAAAAGATATTATTTTTGCAGTTTTTTCCAGGGCAGAAAGAGATCTTCAGAAAAAGTATCTGGCAATTGCCTACAAAGTTGCAGGTGCCGATGGTGTCTACGATGAAGCCGAACTTTCGCTCATACAGGAATACTGTGAAGAGTACGGTATTGGTATGGTTGAATTGAGGGATTATTTTAAGACTACGATTGTCTGATAGTTAAAGGGCACCTGTGAATGTATTGAGAATTTATTTGTTCTTATCCAGATATTCGGCTACCATCTTTTTCCCTTCTTCTTCATCAACTCTTCGCAGCAGGACTGCACCAAGGAGAAACAGAACAAGGATTGAGAGCATCCCAATTCGATTACTACCGCTGAGAACAGTAACAAGTCCAATCATAAAAGGACCGATGACAGCAGCAAATTTGCCGAGCATATTGTAGAATCCAAAAAATTCTGCTGCTTTACTTTCCGGAATTAATCTTGTGTAGTAACTTCTGCTTAAGGCCTGTATGCCTCCCTGGAAGAGACCTATCATCATTGCCAGAATATAAAAATGGAGGGGTTTCTGCATCAAAACACCGAATATGGTTATAATTGCGTAAGCTATGATTGCGACCTGAATTGCTCTTTTTACTCCGATTTTCTGAGCAAACTTATGATAAATAAGGGCAGCAGGAAAGGCAACAAACTGGACTAATAGCAGTGCAATAATAAGAGACTCAGACGGAAATCCCAGGGATGTTCCATAATCTACTGCCATTTTAATAATGGTATCTACACCATCAATATAGAACCAATACGCAAGCAAAAACGTCCCTATTACCTTTAAATGACGAATTTCACTGAAAGTACTTTTCAGTTGTTTCCATCCTGCAGAGACTGCTTTAAATATTGGCATACTGTCATCATTTTTTGGTTCTTTTACAAAAATCATAATAGGCAAAGAGAAAACGGCCCACCATACAGCAACACTTATAAAGGATAATCGTATTCCGGTAGCACCATCAGGTATTCCGAATATCTCCGGTTTAAGATACATCAAAACATTTACAACAAAGAGCAGTCCACCGCCGATATATCCAAGAGAGAAACCCAGGGACGATACGTAATCTACTTTTTTCTCAGAAGCTACAGCAGGTAAAAGGGAATCGTAGAAGATATTTCCTCCGGAAAATCCAATTGTCCCCAGAACATAGAACAGGGCTGCCATTTGCCATTGACCTGCCTGTACAAGCCATAAGGCCCCTGTCATAATGACCCCTAAAAATGCAAAGAACCCTAAGAAACGCTTTTTTGCACTGCCTCTATCTGCTATTGCACCTAAAATTGGTGCCATTGCAGCAACCAGAATGGCTGCAATTGAATTGGCTGTTCCAAGATAAAAAGTACTTACCTGGACACTTGCGCCCGTTGACCAGTATGCCTTAAAGAATACTGGAAAAAATCCGGCCATTACGGTTGTGGCAAAGGCGCTGTTGGCCCAGTCGTAAAGAGTCCATGATACTATGGCTTTCCTTGTATCTTTCATAAACAACTCCTGTTATATCACTTGAATTATGGTTATTCAGGCTTATTCTCCTGAGTATTTTATGATTGTACTTTATAATTCACTAATCTGCATTGATTTTTTATGAATAATCTGTTTTTTATGATTATATATAAAGAAGAGGAAGAAAAGATGAAATATCTTATAGTACTTGGAGATGGTATGGCTGACAGGCCTATTCAAACATTGGAGGGTAAAACACCCCTTATGGCAGTCAGTAAGCCGAATATAGATTTATTAGCACAAAATGGCCGGAATGGAATGTTAAAAACTATTCCCGATGATATGCCTACCGGGAGTGCAGTAGCAAATCTTGGAGTAATGGGTTATGATTCCCATAAGTATTTTAAAGGCCGGGGAGTTCTGGAAGCAGCTAATCTTGATATAGATATTGGTGAAGATGATCTTGTCTTAAGATGTAATTTAATGTGTCTTGATGACGAGAATATTAAGAATCATTCAGCTGGTCATATAAATACATCAGAAGCATCTGAACTGATAGATGCATTAAATAGGGAACTTTCCGATGATTCCGTCAGATTCTATTCCGGTATTTCATTCAAACATGTGCTTGTAATTAAAAATGGCAACCCTGAGATAAGTTGCACGCCTCCTCATGACCATCCAGGTGAGAATTGTAATGATCTGATGGTCCAGTCTTCTTCTTCAGCCGGGGCGGAAACTGCGGATTTGATAAACAATCTGATAATCCGCTCCAGGAAGATACTCAAAGATCATCCGGTAAACAGGTTAAGAGTAGAACGGGGCAGAGATCCGGCGAATACAATCTGGCCGTGGTCGCCGGGTACGAGACCGGTTATGCCTTCCTTTAAAGAGCTTTATGGTTTAACAGGCGCTGTTATTTCCGGGGTCGATTTGATAAACGGGATAGGTGTCTATGCAGGTATGGATGTAGTTCGTGTGGAAGGAGCAACGGGACTGTATGATACAAATTATGAAGGAAAGGCTTCAGCTGCTATTGAATCCCTTAAGACCCATGATTTTCTCTATCTTCACGTAGAAGCTACTGACGAAGCCGGGCATGATGGAGATCTGGACCTTAAAATGAAGTGTATAGAGTATCTGGACAGGCGTATTGTAAAATATATTCTTGATCATAAAGATGAAATTGGAGACGATTTAACAATAGCAGTTCTTCCGGATCATCCAACTCCAGTGGAAATGAGAATCCATACCAGAGAACCAATACCTTTTGTAATTATGAAGCCTGGAGAATCTCCGGATGATGTACAGATTTATGATGAAGAATCTGCCAAAGCAGGGTCATACGGAGAAATCGAAGGCGCCGATTTTATTAAATTATTAATAGGACCATCGCGTCCCTACGACCGCCGTCTGTAATATTCTTCCTCCAGACTGCCTGCATTCTTAACAGAATTACGCATCCACTCAAGAAGAATTTTTTCTTTTCCCAATGCATCTATCTTCCATTCAACATCAGATTCTCTCAGTCTGTGGCTCAGATTGTGAAGGCTTATGGCACACGAAACAGAGATATTAAAGCTCTCTACAAAGCCGTACATAGGTATTCTCATAAATTCATCTGCATTTTCAAGTACAATGTCAGAAAGGCCATGCATCTCTGTTCCGAAGAATAGGGCAATTTTGCCTTTTGTCAGATCAAACATTTCCAAATTTGTATCATCTTTATGAGGGGTAGTTGCAACTATTCTATATCCATTTTCTTTTAGAGTTTTAATAGCAGTAATGCTGTTTTCCCTTTCTTTACTATATTTATAAAGAGTTAGCCACTGGCTTGTTCCGAGAGAGACCCCTGGATTAACTCTATATGAGTTACTGTTTTCAATGATATGTACATCCTGAATCCCAAATCCGTCACAGCTGCGAAGTACAGCACTGGCATTATGGGGCTGATAAATATTTTCAAGAACTACTGTTATGTACCTTGTTCGCATTGAAAGGACTTTTCCCATCTTTATCAATCGATTGTCAGTAATAAAAGTTTTAAAATACTCAATTAGTCCTCTGTCTGTATTGTCTCCCATTTACCCCTTCCTTAACAGCTTTTTGCGCTGTGTCACATTTTGAATTTAATAAGTAGTTCTTCTCTAATATAGGACTACTACCTGGCGCAAAATAGCCAAGCAATCGTAAAAATAGACCACATCGCAAAAGCCTACTTAATCCTTCCCCTTCATCCCTTCCTGTGTTATTATTCAGGTATGAATATAAGGCCAAAACTTCTACTGTTACAATTGGCAGCTGTAGCCGGATTTATTATAGCTCTGTCAGTAATATTTTTCTATTCCAGATCTATTATTCAATTTAAAAATTTACAAATTAGTTCAGAGAAAGTTTTTTCCGGTGCTGAACAGATAAAATCAAGAATAGACAGCATCATGACTTCAAATAAGGACCTCTTTGAACAGAAGTCAGGTATTATAGATTCTATTAATGGATTTGGTGTAATTTTTAACCAGTTCAGGGATCCTGAAATAATAAAAATGCTTCCAGAGGAAGATACGAAAATTTTGAGTGAGCTTATTGATAGATGGTTT
>DAOWMA010000262.1 GCA_030643345.1 Spirochaetaceae bacterium | reverse complement strand
TACACCTGCTTTATTGATTTCAGCGACCCTGTCCCCAAGACCATAGTACTCAAGCTTGTATCTGTTACCCCCAAAGGTGTTTGTTTCAATTAAATTGGAACCAGCTTTAATATAGGATTCAGCTACATCAAGCACCAGCTCCGGATGTTCTATATTCCATATCTCCGGACATTCGCCGCCTTTTAAACCTCTTGACTGAAGTGCTGTCCCCCATGCTCCGTCTGCTACAAGTATTCGCCCGCTTTTAAGAGCATCTGTTATTTTACCTCTGTTCATATTTACTCCTGATGTTGGAGAGTGTAGCAGAAATGTATTTAAAGGTCACTAACTTAACTTGAGTCAGTCTTTCCCTGATAGTAATCTCACTGACTGGAGGTTTAGTGTTATTTTTAGTGCAAAAAAGTACAAAAATAAACCAAAATTTTCTATTCAGATAAAGAAGAGGGTAATATACTTGAAAATATAATAACTTGAGGATGGTACAATGTCAGTTGTAGAAGTAAATGTAGACCCGGGAATTTGTGGTCTAATGAGTAAAATTACAGTTGAAGCCAGTGATATGATGTCGGCTAATGTTTCAATAGAATCTGATTGTCCGGATATAAGAAAAATTGGAGAAAATTTAAAAGAGATAGATTCCATGAAGGATGTTTTTGCAAAACTTGGGGATTCCACTGTGTATCAGCTTGGAAAGGAGTTTTGCAGTCATGGGACCTGTCCTGTTCCAGGTGCTATTCTGAAAGGGGTTGAGGTTGCATGTGGTCTGGCACTCCCTAAAGATGTTCATATTGAGATACAGAAGAAAGATTGACTGGATTTAAAGCAGCTTTTCTTTTGTTATTGCGGTAAAAAACTCTTTGGTCCAGATTGTAAGTTCCCCTGGATCAGAGATAAATGGAATAACATCTTCCTTTGCCTTTTCAAAATCTATCTTTCCAAACTTTTCATAAAGCAAGTCCTTAACTTTTGAAAGTGTTAGGGAACCCGTAACTGTCCAATGCCCTGTTTGAATCATTCTTGCTTCTAAATGAGGAATATTCAAAGGAATGTTTTTTGACAAATACCAAATATAATCATAAAAATCCCTGCCTTTAATTCTTTGTTTCCAGTTGCGACAAAGTAAAGCATGTAATTTCCCGGCAAATAAGGAGGGTTGATCATAAAGCTTTACCGAAAAAGGCTGAGGCTGAAGACGAAATTTCTGTTCATACTTTGCACCATTTGGAGGCTCCGTATCAATCTCAATCTTAATCGTGATAACTTCATTATTTGGAACTCCGGAAATCGGGGAATGCATATCCATAATCCTGATCAACTGAACTAAAGTGTTTCCTTTTATAAAAGCAGATTGTACAGTAGAAAGATTATTCTTTACCTTAAGTTTTGCACTCATCTCAAAACCATAAGAGTTTAATTCGAATTCTATCGTTGATAAGTAATCCTGCAAATTGAAATCAGATTTAGAATTTATAAGAGAGAAGTCCATATCCTCAGAAAATCTATCCAGCCCATAGAAGATACGAAGAGCAGTTCCACCATAAAATGCAGCATAGGAAAAAAAGTCTGTATGAGACAAACTCAACAAGGTTATTTCCTGAATTATTTCTTTTAGCCCATTCCTTGTCTCAGAAATGGTTTTGTTTTTGTAATTGCTTATCATCCCGGCAATTTCTTTATTCATGAGGAATTCCTTCTTTTCCACCTTAGTAATGTCTGTAAACTGGTACTATGATACCATGGTACCAGTTGCGTAATTACCGGCCAGTCTAATTTCAGTACAGCATCTTTTTCCATTCGCAAATCTTCAAAAAGTAAAGCCTCTATAGCATTAATTGTCGAAATTGAGCGAATTTTATACAAAGTATCACAAAAGGCCTTCTCGGGTGTAGCCAAACGAAACCCATATCCATTCTCCTGTGCTGGAGTAAGAGCGAGAGGGAAAACAGCATCAGGAAGATAATGGAAGCTGTATCGTCCAATTGGTGTATCAAAATATTTATTTCGGGTTAACCTGAAACCAGCACTCATTATGGCATAAGTACGTTCCGGAATCAGTTGATAATAGGAAAGTGCAGTCTGAAAAGATATATAACTAGGACTTTGGATCATTGATGCTTTTGGATAATGAGGATCATCAGGAGAGGTAATATACACTCCACGGCATACTTGAATAACCTCACCTTTTTTTATCATACGTGTCAATTTTGACTTCGGGGAAGCATAATTCTGTAACTCATACATAAGAATATCTCTTGTCTTAATCATTGTTATCTCCGATAAGTATAATTGTACCATACTTATCGGAGATAACAAGAACAAAAACGGAAGTGTTACTCTTTTGTTATTATCAGGTTATACTGTAAAACAGTAATAACAAAAATAGATTAAAATAATTTTAATGAAATTCACAGGATATTCGGTGCACCCGGTAATAAAGTTATTCGCTATAAACTGGATGAGACTAATTCTTCAATCTATTACAAATGGATTAAAATGGGGAAACCGGATAATTTTACAGAAGAGGAGGTTCTTCTTTTGGACAGGGTTCTTTTTCCGGAAGTTAGTTTTGATCATGTCGGGGGATTAGCAGGATTTAATGTTTCTTTGCCGCCATTTGGTGTTGAATTGATTGTTATAAAAAGACAGTTGAATTCTGAGAATTGAAGTGCTAAACTTGTCTTATAATGGATTTTGAATGGAATACAAAGAAGGCAGAATTAAATTATAAAAAGCACAATATTTCTTTTGAAGAGGCTTCTACTGTATTTGGAGATTCTCTATCTACAACGTTTCCGGATTCTGAACATTCTATTCAGGAAAATAGGTATCTTATAATTGGATTTTCTGATAAATATAAGGTTCTTGTTGTCTCGCATACATACATAAATGATTGTATTCGTATAATCAGTGCCAGAGAGGCCACAAAAAAGGAGAAAAAATTTTATGAACAAGGAAAATGAAGTGTACGATGATGATCTTCAGGATGAATATGATTTTTCTCAAATGGCTGGTGGGGTTCGAGGAAAATATGCTGGAAAATATAAAGATGGTGTTAAACTTATTCTTCTTGAACCTGATGTAGCAAAGATGTTTCCAGATGCACAATCTGTTAATGATGCTTTACGAGCTTTAACTAAAATCATTAATCAACATAATAAAACTGCCTGATTGAAAGTTTTTATCTGGATCCTTCCTTTTCCCTTACCCAGAAACCAGGTTTACTGTTTGAATGCCTGTTAGATGCAAGAGTTACATTGCCGATAATATGTTCTGTAATTGTTCCTATATAAACAGAATTAAGAGGTATATAACAATACAAAATTTGTAAAGAACAACAGGTTGTTTGTAACAAAACTTGTAATATAAGTCGGAAATGCTTAACAATTATTCAGAAGATAATTACTGCCAGTGCAATTATAACGAATAGTGAGCTAATACACCTTGATAAGCACTATACTTACATTGCAGAATACTATCCTCTTAAAATTATAAATAATTGACTATTTCGTCTCATAATTTATATTTTATTCCCTGGACGTGAGTCCAGTGAGTATTACTCTGGCAGGCCCGGAGTAAACGCTCTGGGCCCAGGATAGAGCCTGCGCTCCCTCTTCTTTTGTTATTAGAGGTACATCTCTATATTCCCAGTCCAATTCCAGCCGGTTATACTTTTCAATTGGCAGGGGGTTGAAACTGCATAATTCCCATTGATCGATACTGTTACTGAGATTTTCTTTTAAAAATGCTCCTATCCCTATAATATTTTCTTTGGTCAATGTTGCTCCTGGAATTAAAGGAGTACGGATCCAAAGATCTGTATTATTTCCGTTTAATTTAATCCACTCAGAAAGTTTTAGCAGGTTTTCTATAATAGTTTTATTACCCGCTCCGGTTAATGATTTATGAGCAGGAGCATCAATTAGTTTTATATCGTACAGGATTAGATTTGTAAAAGGGAGAACTTTTTCGAATGCACTCCAGGAGACCTGACCACAGGTATCAAGGGCTGTATGAATAT
>DAOWMA010000223.1 GCA_030643345.1 Spirochaetaceae bacterium | reverse complement strand
TGTCATTGCCCTTCTGGGTGGTCTTCTCTGGGAACAATTAGGGATGGAAGTGTTATTTACCAGCGCTGCTGTATTCGGTTTAGGGAGTTTTATATTTACATTATCATTACCGAAACCGGTGAAATCGTTGTAGGGGCAGTCACCCAGTAGACCCTCAGGGTTCTCTGGGTGACTGCCCTATACGACAATTTAAAAGTCGATATTAAAAGATATTTGTCCGTAATCCAAAGGCTATTCTTGCCTCAACACCACCGGATACATCAGATGATATGAACCAGAGCTGACCTTCTGTATATAGAGAAAAAGAACTAAAAAGTTTCCGATCAGGAATTGTAATCTTAATTAATTCAATCTGACTTATGAGTGCACCAAGAACAAGCCCCTGATCTGTAAAACTTATCTCCTTTTCAGACATAGTAAAATAATTGAATGTTGCTCCCACAGCCAGTGAAGAGGACAGAAAGCTCCAGTCATATCCGAAGAAATATTCATAAGGGAGTATCGCTATGTTTGCCAGTAGTTTGACACCTACCACAAATCCATCAAAACGTCCCGGAGGGGCCATGCCAAGCTGCATCTGTAGTTTTACATTATCATCAAAAAATGTTAATCCTGCACCAATTTCCGTGTATGTTGACCCAAGGAAATGAGCATCAATATAAAGCCCCTGGATAAAAGCAGGTATCTGGTATTTGCTTTTATCTCCTTCTCTAAGGGCCACAGATATATCCTGTAATCCGTATGAATCACTGCCAATCCCTGACAGATTAATTGTGTCATTAAACCGCATGCCCTCACCTGGTGTTATCATTTCGATTCTGGGCGGAGTATCATCTACAATAACTACTGTTTTTGTAATTGCAGTTGCACCATCTTTAAACCTTGCCCTGACCAGTATGCCAAGTTTCCCATTGGGGACTTCCTGAGTTTCCAGTCTGAACTTCCATTCTTCTCCCTCTATTGCAGTCTTGAATGATCTTCCGTTATCAACACTTACCTCTATTCTGTCAATTTCTTTCTCTTTATGAAATGTCTTTAGGGCTTTTTCATCCATTTGGGGAGTTTCGTAATTATAACCTGTTGTACCTGTTATCCATGGTCTGTTAGAAGCAAAATCACCAGTAGAAAAATTATTAATATTTACCCATGGACCAAGTTTACTATAGTTGATTTCCCTTTCATCTGTTTTTATAATACTTCCATCTTCCAGTTCAGCCTCTACTGTTAATTTGTGGATACCGTTATCTATATTGTCTCCGTTTAATTTGGCATGGAAGTAGCCGGATCTCTTCAGGTCCAGTTGTACTGCCGGAAACCCATCAATATATAGAGCTGCTTTAGCCGGTTTAATAAGACTTTCTATTTTTCCCTGAATTATCATCTCTCCGGAAAAATTCTCCCCTTCGTCTGGCGTGAAAAGTACAATATTGTTGTAACTAAGGCTTTCAATTTTCTCGATGTTTCTGCTTATGGAAGATTTATTGCCTGCACGATCGGAAGCTGTGATTTTAATATTAATCCAACCTTCAGAGAATTGTGAAATATCTATGTTCTGAAGTATTATTTCATCGATAGATAAATCCATTGACATGACTGTTTTTTTCCCATCTGTCTCGTCATTTTCAATAGATTTAAGCTGTTGAAGATCAAGTATTACACGTTCAAGGTTGATATTATCCCTTACTATTCCCCTTAATTCCAGGGAATCAACTATCTGTAAACCATCAAAAATATGTGATAATTCAATTTTCGGTGCAGTATTGTCCACATTAATTAGAGACGTATACAGCTCCTCTACACCATAATTATCAATAATTTTAATAAGTAAAGAGTGGGTACCATCCTTTATCTTTCGGGTTTCAAGCAAATACTGCCATTGAACAGAAGTAGGTGGTTTTATTTCAGCAGTATCTGTCTCTTCACTTATTAGCTCTCCGCTCTCTGTAGTATTCTCTTCTGAATATGTCTGGGTCTTAGTTTCCTGCGAAGTTCTTTCATCTTCCGGTGAGAGTTCATAAATCTCAGCAGAATTTCTCTGCCTATCTAAAGGCTGTTCAATTATTTCAGCCATGTTAAAACTATTTCCATTATCATATGATACCAGAACTGCACTGATACCATTTTCGTCCGAAGATTTGCCTGAAATCCTTACCCGGCCTCTCACCGTAATTTCGATTGATGGTTCCTGTAAACTCGACATTGGTTCTTTTTTTGAAACATTGAAAGTTAACATCTCTGTCTGACTTTCTACTCCACCTGGATCTACAGCTTTAATCTCGACTGTATGTTTGTTGTCTGTAATGTTTTTTATTGATATTGGAATTTCAAAATTATTTGCACCTTCTATTTCTAAAAATTCACCATCATCAATCCTGTACAGTATTCTGCTGATCTCATCGTCATCAAATGCCATTCCGGAGATGATAAAATCATTCTGAACTAATTCATTTTCCCTGGGTATCTGTATCTGTACATTTGGTCTGTCACTTTCAAGATCAATCTGTATTGAAGGAGAAAATGTAGAGATATTTCCAGCTTCATCTGTAATGCGCAGTGAGTAAATTGTTGTTTCCCCGTTAAAAAGGGTGAGGTCAATCGGTACGGAGGGGAATTCCGTATTTTTAATTGGAATATAATTTTCTCCATCCTCTGAAAACTCTACAGTCTGTATTCTGTCATTATCCTGTGTCTTCCCTGTAAATGTAATTTTACCATTAGCTACCAGATCTGGCAGTGGTGTTAGTTGTTCAATGTTTGGAGGTTTGCTATCTTTAATAATAAGAAACTGTCTGACTGTTTCATTTCCAGAATTATCAACAGCTTTGAAGTTTAGTATTATTCCACCATCACTTTCTTTTTCAAGATTTAGTGTTGTACTGAATGCTCCATCCTCCAGTTCTATTTGTGTAGAGCTACCGTCATTGATGAAATAATAAAAGTCTTTAAGTCCAATATTATCAGAGACAGTTCCGGAGATATCTAAATTGTTAAGAACAATAATGTCACTAATATCATTTTCGAATTGTATCCCGGGCGCACTTGTATCAACTCCGATTATAAAAGGTCCAACTGTAAGATTTTTACCTGCAGAAGTACTTATTGTAATTTGGCACTTTTTCGAATATCCCTGAGATTCAGCTTTCAGGATTAGAAGTTTATCTTTTGTACTTACTTTAAGAAACTCCACTTCTTCCGATAAATTTGCTTCTTTTATACTTCCTCCATTCAGGAAAAAAATTATCTCCTCTCCTTCTACTAATCTGACAGGTTCAGACCCTGATCCTGCAATGGGAAACCTGTTATCGGTCGTATAGAGCTTATTATCTTCCGGGGCTTTGGTTATTCCACCTGTTTCAGGATCTATCCCCTGGAGCATAGTGTAAAATATTTTACTTGTAGTCAGTCCATATTGATCAGATACCCCTACAGTAAAGTTTGTAAAGCCGGGTGCAAGGTTTTTTAGAGGAATCGAAAAAGTAAACTCACCAGGTGTATTGGTTTTTTTAAGGGAGAGAGAAGTAATCTCACTTCCGCCTATACTTAATGTGGCCTTACCTGAAAGATTATATAATTGAACTGTTCCATTAATAGTTTTATACTTTCCGGAATTAATTTCCATTCCGGGAAATATCCTGTCTGTCCCTTCACCTTCTATGAGAGAAGCGGATTCGAAAGTAATTTTCGGGGCTGACAGAACAGTTGTAAATGTAAGTTTAGTTGTTTCACCTTCCACATTGTTGATATCAACTGCATAAATTTCCAGTTTGTGAACCCCTGAATTTAGTCCAATGCGGGTGGTGTTAAAAGAGTATCTGGTTGGTATAGTAATTGGTTCACTTCCATCTATAGAATAAACAACAGCTTTAACACCATCATCATCGCTTGCAAAACCAGAAAGGGTTCCTAAACTGTTATTTGATTCGGATAGAGGAGTAAGTAAGTGAAGAGTTGGCAGATCCCCTTCGGTATCTAGTTTTAATTGCATTTTATAATCAATAGTGTTCCCTGTTTTATCTGTAAGAGTAAAGATAATATCGGTTTTGGCAACACCGGAATAATCAAAATCCTGAAACCAGTATGGGTCACCTATGGAAAGCGGTATTTCGACAGGTTCATTCTTTCCCTGTTTAAATGTCAGACTTTCAATACCAACTTCATCATTTACACGTCCTACAACTCTAAACTTTCCGTTTACCTGAAAGTCTTCAGTCGGGTAGAGTATTTCGAGGGTTGGTTCTTTATTATCCACAAAAAATAGAAATGCAGAAATTCCAATAGAACCCATTTTATCTGTAGTCCTAAACCAATAGATCTGGGGTCCGTCTTCTAGTTTTTTTGTATCAATTTTTATACTGAAAGAGGCGGATGGTTCCTTTTTTTTCGTTTTAATAGAAACTTTAGTAAATGTTTTTCCTCCATCGATACTTAACTCCATCATTTCAATGCCATTCAGATCGTTTACAAATCCTTCCAGGGTTATTTTACCATTCAATAAAGCGCCATTTTCAAAGGACG
>DAOWMA010000359.1 GCA_030643345.1 Spirochaetaceae bacterium | reverse complement strand
GGTTGCATACCCGAGCAGGAAGCTTGCTTCCGACCAGGGGACGAAGTCCCGACCAACCTCTAAGTCTATTTTATACCAAAATTAAAGAAAAATCAAAGTTACTTTTTGTATCTGTTGATATTATCGGGAATTACACTGAAAGTTTTGATTTAATATTTTAAAAATCATACTTGACTTTCACCCTTCAATGTATGATGATTATTACCAGGATGAGTGATTATTTAGACCCCAATAACGAAGAATTATTAAAAGATTTTTATGTTGAAGCAGAGATGCAGATAGATCTTCTTGAACAGAATATACTTGTTCTGGAAACCAATCCGGAGAATATGGATGCTGTAGACGAAATATTCAGAGCAGCACATACTCTAAAAGGTGCTTCGGCTACTGTTCAGATGAATGAACTGGCTGGTTTTACCCATATAGTTGAAGATGTTCTTGATGAGATACGCGGAGGAAAGATAAAGGTTTTGCCTCCGGTTGTAGATGTGCTCCTTGAAGCTATAGATTTGATTAAGGAAATGCTGCGTTTTCGCACGGAAGGTAAAATCTACGAAGAAGATATCTCAAAAATTACAAGCTCTCTAAAAAATTTGCTGGGCGGACAGGGTATACAGGAAAGTGAAACAGAAATTCCTGCTTCCAAACCTGAAAATAACAAAGAAAGTGCTGTTTCAGATAAATCCGGTCTTTCTGAACATGAGATACTTGAATTGTTGGAAACTGCAGAAGAGGGTGAAAAAGTTTACGAAATAAAAGTAATCTTTAATGAAGATCATCCTATGAATTCGATTGGCGGTATACAGGTTTTTGCAGGTTTGAAAGGTTCCGGCGTGGTTTTGAAAACTATTCCTGATTTTGAAGAACTGTATGAAGATGTTTTTCATATTGAGATTGCCTATTATCTTGCCACATCTCAGAACGTGGATCAAATTTCTTCCAAACTTAATATACCTGGTGTTGTTACGGACAGCTCAATAACATTGCTGAATTCTTTTCCAACAGGAGATACACAATCAGATTCTGTTGTAGATAACAGGACTCCGGAGATTGTTGAAAAACCGGAACAGGAAAAAGAACCTGAGGCTTCAGATGAGAAGCCTGATGTGTCCGGGAAAAAAGATAAAGAAATAAGGAAAAGTAAAAGTAAAAGTACAGGTTCAGTTTTAAGGGTAGACAGCAGGAGAATTGATAATCTGCTTAACCTTGTTAGTGAAACTGTTATAACTAAAGCAACTCTAAATCAGATAGGAAATGATTTTTCAGAAGTAGAGGTCAATCTGAATGAGCAGGACCGTCGTTATAAGGAGAGTCTGA
Organism: Spirochaetaceae bacterium; assembly: GCA_030643345.1. Lineage (GTDB taxonomy): Bacteria > Spirochaetota > Spirochaetia > B11-G9 > B11-G9 > JAJRQE01. The sequence goes on along the minus strand of DAOWMA010000359.1, from coordinate 1,695 downwards.
AAAATCTTATTGACTCTCTGCCGGAGTATATCGAAAAAGCTCAGGATGGGTATACAATAAAGGAAGTTAAAGCAGAAATAAATGAGCGGTTTGCAGAGTTATTTACAATTTTTGATAGCTCTCAGGGAAAACTTAAAAGTACAATTGTAAAATTTCGAAGTACGTCTCAAAATCTGGCCCGGACTACGAGTGAACTCCAGGAAGGAGTCATGCAGATTAGAATGGTACCTATTAGCCAGATTTTTTCACGGTTTCCACGGCTTGTCAGGGATGCATCAAAATCTTTGGAAAAGAAAATTAAACTTAAAATTGTTGGTGAAGAAACTGAGTTGGACAAATCAGTTATTGAAGATCTTCTTGATCCTCTAATTCATTGTGTAAGAAATTCAGTTGATCATGGGATAGAAATCCCTGAAGACAGACTTAAAGCGGGTAAAGCTGCTGAGGGTTTAGTAACCCTTCGTGCCAGAAATGAAGGCAGCATGATAATTATTGAAATAGAGGATGACGGAAAAGGGATAGATGTCGAAACTGTTCGCGCAAAGGCTGTAGATAGGGGTATTATCCATCCCAATAAAGTTCTTTCAGATGTAGAAGCTTTTAACCTTATTTTTGAAGCCGGTTTTTCTACTGCCAGTCAGGTTTCAAATATTTCCGGAAGAGGTGTAGGCCTTGATGTTGTAAAACGTAAAATCGAAAAACTGAATGGTAATGTCAATGTATGGTCGGAACCGGGTAAAGGAAGCAGGTTAACAATTAAAATACCTCTTACTCTTGCAATTATTCAGGCTCTTCTTGTTCGTATTGGTTCTGAAATCTATGCTATACCTATTACATCTGTTATTGACAGTCATAGAATTAAACCATCTGATATTAAAATGATTGATGGTTATGAAGTTATTAATGTTAGAGAGGATGTTATTTCTCTAATTCGTTTAAATAGATTGTTTAATATTCCTACTGAATCCAGTGGTGAATACAATTTTGTTGTCATTGTAGGCAGTGGTGATAAAAAAATGGGTTTAATGGTTGATTCATTGATTGGTGAGGAGGATGTCGTAATTAAACCTTTACGGGATAGATATACAAGTTCACCAGGGGTAGCAGGTGCAACTATACTGGGTGATGGTATTGTTGCCCTGATTATAGATGTTAATCAATTGCTTGATCTTGGATTGAAGCAGGAAATAGAAAACCGCAGAAGACGCTCAGCTTCGATAATGTAGGGAGAGATATAGTGATGAATGCTGTGAGTGATAATACAATAACTGCTGCTGTTGAAAATATTGATTTCAAAATGGTAGCTTTTTCTCTGGCAGGCAAGGACTACAGTATCGATATAATGAAAGTCAGGGAGATATCGAAGGCAAATCGTTTCACATATGTTCCTAATTCTTTACCCTATGTAAAGGGCGTATATAATCTAAGAGGAGATATAATTTCTATTATTGATCTTCGAACAATGTTTAATCTTCCTGTTGTCCAATTAGATGGCGGGCAGCCTGATGAAATTATAATTTTACGCCTTGATGATTATCTTATTGGTGTTATTGTAGATTCAATTGACAAGGTTGTTGGAATCTCTTCGCAGACAATTCAACCTCCACACCCCATATTTGGAGATATAAATATAAAATTTATTCAGGGTGTAGTAGAGAAGGATGAACGATTATATATTATTCTGGATGTAGAATC
>DAOWMA010000170.1 GCA_030643345.1 Spirochaetaceae bacterium | reverse complement strand
ATTCTTGCAGCATCTTCTATTCCTTTAGGAATACCGGAAAAATATCCGTTCAGCATCCAGATAACAAATGGTGTCGTAAATACAGCATTCGCAATAATAACGCTAAGATATGTATCTATAAAACCTATCTTTATAACAATCTTGAATAAACTGATACCAATAACAACTGGTGAAAACATTTGAGTAACCAGAAAAGCAAACATAATATATTTTTTACCTGGAAAATGTAATCTTGCTACCGCATAACCCGCGGGTACACTTATCAGGGTATTCAGAACAACCGCTCCTACAGCAATAATAAGAGAACTTTTAAAATAGACAGCCAGAGGAATTGTACTCCACACCTGAATAAAGTTCTTTAAAGTAGGTGCTTTGGGCAGCCAGTAAGGAGGAATATGGTATATCTCCTCTGATGATTTGAACATCGAAACTACCATTACAAAAAAGGGGAAAAGCATAATATAAAGTAGTACAACAGTAAGAACTAATGCGAAAATCTTTACTGCACGGTTAGATGCCTTATTTGAAATATTCATTCCTACATCTCCTCCCTTTTAAAGTAGATCCTGGAGTATACAATACTTACTACAGATAGAATCAGGAAAGTAAAAACAGCAAGAGCAGAGGCCTTCTGCCATTTAAGCCATTCAAAACTATTTTGATAAACATAGGTTATCAAGATGTTAGTTGACCCGGCAGGACCACCCTTTGTTAGAATATAAACTGTGTTAAAATCATTAAATGTCCACAAACTGGAGAGTAGTGTTGCAATAAGTAGTATTGCAGCAATGCCAGGCAGAGTAACAAATTTAAATTTTTGTATCCTGGTAGCTCCATCAATTTCAGCTGCTTCATATAGGGTCTGAGGTACAGCCTGCATGGCAGCCAGAAATACCAGGGCCATAAAGGGAATGCCAAGCCATATGTCAACCCAAAGACAGGAAAGAAAAGCTGTAATTGTATTTCCCAGCCATACAGGAGGGTTAGCCATAATTCCAGTTATCTTAAGAGTATGATTGAGTAACCCAAATTCACTATGGAGAACCCACCTCCAAATCATATCGCTAATAGGAATAGCACTTGCCCAGGGAATTATAAATAAAAGACGTGCAATCTTATTGCCAGTATATTTTACATTTAATACAAGAGCAATTATTAATCCAAAGAATGTTTTAATGGTAACTGCGCTAACAGTCCATAATACAGACCGTCCGATTATTACCCAGGTATCTTTAGATGATAAAAGTTTAAGATAAATACCAAAACCATCAAAATCTTTTATACGTGCAAGTTTATCTGTATTAAACAAAGAAACAACAAACACATAAAAGATTGGATAGACCATAAATATTATCATTAAAAGAACTGCCGGAGCCAGAAGAATATAAGCAAGGGTAGCTTCTCCTCCAAATCTCTTTCTCCGTAAAACTGTAACAGCATCACTCATTAATACACTCCGTTACTCATACACTAAAAATGTAGAAATTGTTTTAAAAATATGGAGGGGTAAGAATACCCCTCCTGTTTTCTATAATGTGTTAATAATAAAGCAGCTTATTCAGCTCTGGCCTTATCAACTTCAACAGCTGCCCAGTCAAGAGCCTCTTTTGCAGACATCTGACCAAGAAATGCTTTCTGATTTGCATCAATAATAATACTGGATGCTTCAGCCCAGCCTGTAACAAGAGGCCAGCCCTTTGCATTAAGATTTGCTTCTCCCATTGCTGCATACATCGGAGTCTGGAACTCAGGGCGTTTAGCAGCGCTTATGGTTACAGGTGGAAACCCCATCTGTTTGTCCAGAGGGGCCTTCCACTCGTCTTTGTAAAGAAAATCAAGGAACTTACCAACACCTTCCAGGTTTTCCCCGTCTTTATAGAGGGCAATCGAGTCAGTAACAATAAGAGGTGCCGGTTTATTACCTGCAAATGGAGGTATCTGTAAGTACTGTATATCCCAGTCTGCATTCATCTTGTTGTATTCTGTATCTGCCCAGGCGCCTATCATAACATATGCAGCTTTTCCGGCAAAGAAAATTGGCTGTGCCTGTTTTCTACTATGAGATACGTAACCTTCCTGAAGAACCTTATCGTCATTTGCAAGTTTAAGCATAAATTCAAGGGCCTTAACACCTGCAGCGGAATTAACTGTAGATTTTCCATTTGCATCAAAAAAGTCACCCCCTGCGGCATAGAAGTAGTAAACAAAATCTGACAGTTCTGTATGTTTTCCACCAGGCATAATAAGACCATAATTTCCGTCTTTGGTTGCTTCTATTGCATATTCTCTAAGTTCTTCCATAGTAGATGGTACTTTGGTAGCTAATGAAGTGTTCATTGCCATAAACCTTGAACCGGCAGCAAATGGGATACCCCATAATTTTCCGTCAATCTTTGCTTCCATAGCTCCGGGGGCTATATTATCAAAGGTTGACTGGGAAAGATAATCTCCCGGTTGAACAACTGAATCCAGATCCATTAGCTCTAACAGCCATCTGGTACCAATAACCGATGCATCGGGCGGGGTCCCTGCTGCAAGAGATGTTGTTAGTTTGTCATGCATGGAATCCCAGTCCACAATTACCAGATCCATTTCGTATTCCGGATATTCGGCTTCAAAAGCTGCAGCGATTTCTTTTACAAAATCGTGATCAATACCTTCATAGTCACACAACCAGAACGTAACTGTACTTTTCCCTGCTTCCCCCTCATCCTGTCCTTTAGCAAACAGATTTGTGGAAACTACACCTAAAATTAAAATAAGTGTTAGAACCAGTAAAACTTTCTTCATTTTTTTCTCCCTTTTCTTATAGAAAAATGTTTTTTATGTGTGTAACACACACATTTACTATTAACTATAAACATTCTATCACCAGGCAACTGAGAAATATTTGTTTATTTCGACATTTTATTTGTTTATTTAAACACAATTCCATGGTAAAATATGAATAATGAATTATATTGGACGAATTCCAAAACAGGAATTAAGAATCAGCAAAATTTATTCAATACAATATTTTGAATATTTAAAAGATTTTAGCTTCGAAGGTGAAAAACATAATTTCTGGGAATTTGTGTATATTGATAAAGGTGCAATAAATGCAATTGCAGAAGATAAAGACCACAATCTTATTAAAGGAGATATTATTTTCCATAAACCCAACGAATTTCATAAACTTAGAGCTAACGGCCGAATTGCACCTAATCTTATTATAATGTCATTTTCCTGTAAGAGTCCTGCCATGAAGTGGTTTAACGGCAAAATACTTCGTATAGGCAATGAAGAAAAAAACCTTCTTGCAAGAATACTCCACGAAGCCGGTAATGCTTTTTCCTCTAAACTAAATGATTCTTTACTTCTTGCACTTGAAAGGAAGGAAAAACAGATTTTTGCCACTGAACAGCTGATTAAACTATATCTGGAACAAATATTAATAGGGCTGGTACGCAGAGAAATGCATATAGGAGTATATAATAAACCGGCTTCTCCCCTGAAAGAAAAAACCAGAAAGGATGCTTTTAATAAAGTTGTTGATTTCTTTGAAAATAATTTATTTGACATGCCGAATCTCGAGACTGTCTGTAGAACAACAGGCTTTAGCTGTACCTACATCGAAAATGTTTTTAAAGAAAAAACCGGTAGGAGCGTTATGGAGTATTTCAAAATAATAAAACTGGAAAAGTCAAAAGATCTTATTCGTGATGGAGATTATACTTTTACTCAGATTGCAGCAAACCTTAATTATTCATCACTTCACTACTTTTCAAAGATCTTTAAAAAATATATAGGAATGACACCTACAGAGTATTCCTCATCTGTTAAATTAAAATTATAGTTTATTTACATTGGAGATATTTTAGCTAAAAAAGCCCCCCCTCCCACAACTTTCGCAAAAAAGTTGAATAATGAATTATTTCGGTACCATCTTTAGTTTTTCGATCTATTTCATCAAGAGATACAATAATCCTCTTTTTTGTTTCAGGATGTTCTTTTATTAACTCCCGTAGTCCTTTCAGATGATTATTGTTTATCCGTGGAGACGCTTTGGCTTCGATAGCACATTCTATATGATTGATAATAAAATCGACCTCCACTCCCGATGACAAACGCCAATAGTAAAAGTCTGCATAGGCTTCCCGATATGAGTTATAACAGCACAGTTCATGGAAAATCCAGTTCTCAAATGCCTTGCCAATCAATTCAGATCCAGGTTGAATTTTTCCTCTTTTCGCAAGAAAATTGACAACACCTATATCATGGAAATAGAATTTCGGTGATGTTACCAGCCGTCTTTTCGGTCTTCTACGATAGGATGGCAGGAAACGACCAAGTAGTGTATCCGACAGAATATCGAAGTAACCTTTTATCGTCTGACTCGATACTCCGGTATCCCGGGCAATAGTGATGAAACTCACTATCTCCGAATCTGAAAGAGTCGCAATATTAAGAAATTCTGAAAATGCCGCTGTAGTACTTCTTCAACAGCGTGCTCTTCCCTGCTTGTCTGGAACCCCACAAAAAAAGGTTTCTTTGTAATTAGTTTGAAGAACAAGCAATCTTTTGTAAATTCTATTCATTACTTGAATATTACATGTAATTTACAAGTTGTTATGAGAATATACATCAACAGGTTTTTACGATGTGGCCTTCTTTTATGATTGTCTGGTCGAGAGCAAGCTTGCCTGGTCGTAGACTTAGTCTACTGCTCGGCTATGTATCCTGACCTGCTCAGCCATGCGTCCGAAGCATGGCGATTTGTGCAGATATTCTTAAAGATTTTTAAAAAATATATCGGGATGACACCAACAGAGTATTCCTCATCTGTGAAATTAAAATTATAGTGAAACTTTAGTAAGGTACTCTGGATGATGGGAGAAAAGAAGATGTCCAATAAAACAAACATAATCTACATTATAGTCGATCAGCAGCGATTTGATATGCTTGGCGCCTACGGTAACACCATTGTAAAAACTCCGAATATAGACAAGCTGCGAGAGGACGGAATTCTATTTTCCAATGCCTTCACACCCACAGCTTTATGCGGCCCTGCAAGAACATCAGTTTTTACCGGACAGATACCAACATCCCATGGAGTAACAAGGAACGCGGAAGATAACAATATCAACAGAGTAAAAGCCGATCCCGTACCCGGCATTCCTGTAATAACAGATTACCTCAAGGGTTACGATAAAATCTATCTGGGTAAGTGGCATATTGCAGAAACAAAACTTCCCCGGGATTATGGATTTAAAGGCCACAATTTTGCCCACTATGGTTTCCCAGGCTCACGTTTTTATAAGAATCTTGTTTTCGATCAGGGGCCCGGTAAAGAAAATGAATACAGAGAGTGGATTCATAGAAAGGGTTTTGAGGTTCCCGAGGTGAGCGAACAGTTTTTCGGTAATAATCCAAATCTTAAGGTCCAGGAACTTCGGGCCAAACTCAGTGGAACAGAAGAGGCTTCCATCCCCTCATTCCTGTCAGAAGAAGCTATACGATACACAGCTGATGCTGTTTCATCCGGTAAACCATTTTTCCTGTGGCT
>DAOWMA010000239.1 GCA_030643345.1 Spirochaetaceae bacterium | reverse complement strand
TTCTCCAATATTGTAAGCGCCTCCACTCCGTTCCCTGCTGTATGAAGGATATAACCATCTTTACTGAAAACTGTTTGAAGCAGTTCAAGAAAAAGAGGTTCATCATCTACGATTAATAGTGAAAATACATTTTCTGACTGATTCATAACATAGAGTATACAATATATTGGGCTTTCTTCAATCGGCAAACTATCATTTTGATAATAAGTTTTATCATTTTGATAATCTTCTCTATAAATTCACTTTCTACCCCGTTAGAACAGCACAATAAAGATGGCACGGTTTATGCTGATATAGACAGCAGCAGTGGATCCCAAAAAGAAGAACCAGGTCAAAAAAGCATTAAACCTGGTGATGCTATCACTGAAGGAATAATAATGAGCACAGAGTATAAATTTCTAATACTGGAAGATGTAGAAACTAATACAGAACTGATTATGGACCAGGTTAGAACAGCAGATATTATCTGCAAATTTGAAGTAACAGATAATGAAGAAGGTTTTAAAAGGCTGATTGATGATTTTAAACCGGACCTTATCTTATCCGATTACTCTCTTCCAACCTATGATGGAATGTCTGCTTTAAAACATGTTCTAAAGTATACTCCGGATATCCCTGTTATTCTTATAACCGGCACTACGAACGAAGAAACGGCGGTCAGATGCATGAAAGCAGGGGCTGTGGACTATATTCTTAAGGATAATATGAATCGTCTGGGGCTGGCGGTTATTGCTGCTCTTGAAAATAAGAAAGTAAAGATAGAGAAACAGAAAGCCTGGGATGAGATTAGAAAATTATCTACAGTTGTTGAACAGAGTCCGATTGCTATAAGCATATTGGATCTTACTGGTAAAGTTGAATACGTAAATCCTTCATTTTCAATATTATCAGGATACCAACCAGAAGATATAATAGGAAAGAACATGTTGATCATTGATTCAGGTAGCCTGTCAAAAGAGGAACACGCTATTATTTTGTCAGATTCAGCAATTGGTAAAATTCAACAAAAAACTTTCCGTAATGTAAGAAAAAATGGTGATGAATACTATGTTTCAGCATATTTTGCACCTTACATGAATTCTACAGATAAAGTAGTAGGTCTTATTGAAGTTCAGGAAGACATAACACAGAGGTTAGTGGACCAGAAGCAAATAGAAGACGATCTTAAAGAAAAAGAACTTCTGCTTCAGGAAATTTACCATCGTGTAAATAACAATATGCAGACTATGATTAGCCTCTTTAACATGCAGATAGAACGCAGTGAGCTTCAGGCCGAGAAGGATGTTCTTGCAATAGCCCAGTCGAGAGTTGGGGCCATGTCGGCCATTCATAATGATATCTATCAGGAACGTTCTTTTACTGCAATTAATTTTAAAAACGTAATCTCTCATATATTCAGTACACTTTGTGGTTCTTTAACAGTGTTCTGCGGGAAAATAGAGCTCCATGTAGAAGCGGATGTTCCTGATTTTGGTCTCGACCTGGCCCAGCCCAGTGCCCTTATTGTGGGTGAACTTCTCTCAAACTGTATAAGACATGCGTATCCGGATGGCAGGGGAGCTATCTATGTAAATTTATCTGAAGATGAATCTAATGAAATAACACTTATGGTTAAAGATAATGGAGTTGGGGTCCCTGAATCCATAGTACCTGCAGCTACAGATACGACCGGTTTAAACCTGGTCTATATGCTGGCTGAGGGGCAACTTGGTGGAACTGTTAAAGTATATAAAGATAATGGGACCACAGTAGAGATAAAATTTAAGAGGATTACGGATAAAAAGAGATTTTAATTTCTAAAAGAATTTGGAGTATGACAGATATGAAAAAAATTATGCTGGTAGACGATGAACAAAGTATTCTTAATTCCCTGAAAAGAGAGTTAATGGACTGGTGCTCTGATAATAAAATTGAGATTATAAGTTTTACAAACCCCATTGAAGCTTTCAATGCATTGGTAATGGAGAAGGAAGTCTTTCTTGTTATTTCCGATCTGCGCATGCCGGAAATGCTCGGGAGCGACCTTCTTCTTAAAATCAGAGAAAAGTATCCCGACATCATTACCATTCTGCTGACAGGTTATTCAGAGGTGGATGAGATAATGAAGGCCGTTAAATCCGGCATATTTGCCTATATACTTAAACCCTGGGATGAAAAATATCTATTGACCGAAATTGGAAAAGCCCATGAACTGGCATTATTAAAAGAGGAAAAGACTAAGTATCTCCATATACTGGAGGAGGAATTAAAATGGGGTGGAGAACTACAGAAAAAACTGCTCCAAAGGGATATACCGGAATCAGCAGGAATAAAATTTGAGGTTGAATATCAGCCTCTTCCAATGCTCTACTGTGGAGGAGATTACTACGATATCATTCCATTACAGGACGGCAATTGTTTAGTCCTTTTGGGGGATGTTGCGGGGCATGGTTTAAAGGCTGCCTTTATTACAACTATTCTTAAAACTATAATTTACAGTGAATATGTAAGAGATCATCAGAAAGACGGAATTTCTCCGGCAAATTTTCTTAAATGGCTTAACATAAGAATATCCAAAGAACTCAGTCAGTTTCCTGACATACTTATCACATTTGTGGCTCTTGTTATTAACCCTTCAGAAAAAAAGATAGTTTTTTCAAACGCCGGACAGTCCCATTTCTATCTTATCAGAGGAAGTAAATTCCATCCCATTCATGATGAAGGCCTTTGTCTTAATATTACAGATGAAGCTGAATATAAAAACAAATTCTTCAAAATTGCAGAAGGTGATCAGGTATATATGTTTACAGATGGTTTAATTGAAGTTGGAGAAAATAAGAATAATTTAACAAAAGAAATTACAGGCAAAATACTTCTGGATGAAGCTGGTAAAAATTCAACTCCAAAAGAAATTATAGAAGCTTTTAGAAAGAAAAGTATAGAAGGTGTTTTTTATGATGATATAACACTTCTGAGCATAAGGATAAACGGATGTCTGGAAATATAACAGAAGAGATTGAGTATGACGGATTATTTTTAAATGTGGATAACACGATTGACAATATATTAACTGTAAACGTAAAAGGACGTCTTGAGACAGCTAATTCACTACATTTTCTTAATTTTATGACTGAGGTTGTTGATTCTTCTTCTCCCGGTTGTGACCTTGTATTATCTATGGCTGATCTCTTTTATGTTTCTTCAACCGGAATTGGGGCATTTACTACAATACTAGTGAATTGTAAAAAAAAGAGTATAAAATTATTTCTTAAAGATATGCAGCCAAAGGTTAAAAATATACTGGATCTTCTTGGGTTTACATCTTTTTTTAATTTTAAATAGGAGAGACAATGGATCATAGCCTGGACTTTAAAAGTCTTATTGAGAATAGCAGCATTCTGTTTTATGCTACAACTTTTGATGGTCGAGTTCTCTATCTTAACGATTTTGGAAAAAAACTTCTTGGGATTAATAAAGAAGAAATTGATTCCGGAATTAATGCAGAATCTTTTTATGTTGATCCGGAAGACAGAAATGATTTAATAACAATTCTTAAATCAGAAAGCACAATTAGTGATAATGAAATTAGAATGATAAGCAGAAATGGTAAATATATTACCGGTCATGAATCTGCATTTTCCAGGCAGGATGATTCCGGAAAAGAAATTATATATGGAATAATAAATGATGTATCCGAATTTGTGCATTTAAACCTGAATTCTGCCAGACTGAACCTGGAACTGGCAGATACCAATAAGAAACTGCAGGATGCCTATAATACAATGGCACAGCAGGAAAAAATGGCGGCAATAGGGGAACTTGCTGCCGGTGTTGCACACGAGATAAATAATCCACTGGGATTTATTAAAAGTAACGCAAGAAGTATGACCAAATATCTGGAAATGATAGCATCTGTTTTTAAGGAGATTACAGGTAAATGCGACCATGAAGAAATAGAAGATATTGGTAAACTGGACTTCATATTAACAGATGTAAGGGATATTCTCAAAGAAAATGAGGACGGTCTTAATCGTATTGCAACAATTACAGAAAGTTTAAAACGTTTTGCAAGGATGGGAGATAAAAATATTAAGAATGAGTGTGATCTGAATCAGGCAATTATGGATACTCTTAACATTGCAAAGAGTCAATATAAGTATATTGCAGAGATAAAATTGAATCCTGGTGAAATACCATTGGTTATCTGTAATGGAGATTCAATTAATCAGGTCCTCCTTAATTTAATAGTAAATGCTGCGAATGCAATTGAATCAATGGGTTCCAAAGAGAAGGGGGAGATTTTAATTGAAACATCTTTGCAGGATGACTGTGTAAAGTTCAGTGTAACAGACAGTGGTCCCGGTGTTG
>DAOWMA010000203.1 GCA_030643345.1 Spirochaetaceae bacterium | reverse complement strand
TCTAAACGAAGAAGAATCACTGGAAGTTACAAAAATATATTCCAGTGCCGGGAATATACCTCCCGGAGGTTCACTTATAGTAACAAGACCTTTCCGGTCACCCCACCATATTATTTCCCAGGCCGGTCTTGTTGGAGGGGGAACACACCCGCAGCCTGGTGAGATAAGTTTAGCCCACAGGGGTGTACTTTTTCTGGATGAGTTTAATGAGTTTCCACGATCAGTAATCGAAGCTTTAAGACAACCCATTGAAGACGGAAAACTGACTATTTCAAGAAGCCTTGAAAGGGTTACATATCCATCCAGGTTTATGCTTGTTGCAGCTGCAAACCCCTGCCCCTGCGGTTATTTAAATGATGAGACAAGAAAGTGTACATGCACAAAAAGGGAGATTATACGTTACCGTAAAAAACTGTCCGGACCAATTCTGGACAGAATAGATCTCCATGTGGATGTCCCTGTTGTAAATATAAAAAAACTCAGTCGGGGGTTCAGCAATTCAAATAAAAATGAAACTTCCAGTGAGATAAGGACCAGAATAAAAAAAGCCAGAGATATACAGAAGCAAAGATTTAAAAACGAACTGATTCATACTAATTCTGAAATGAAAAATAAACTTATCAGGAAATATGTCCGGCTTGACCGAAATTCAACTTCAATGCTTATGGATGCGGCAAAAGTTTTCCAGTTATCAGCCAGGTCTTATCTAAAAATAATTAAACTTGCAAGAACAATTGCAGATCTCGAACAGGTGGAGGATGTAGAAGAAAAGCATGTCGCTGAAGCCCTGCAGTACAGGCCGGGGGTAATTGAATGAATGAGAATACCCAAATAAAAAATTCCGGAAAGAAAATTGAACTAGGCAAAAAGGGAGAAGAAATTGCAGCAGGATTTCTAAAAGATGCAGGGTTCAAAATATTAAAGCGGAACTACATGATTGGTCATTCTGATATTGATATTTTAGCAAAGTACAATGAATTTCTTGTTTTTGTCGAAGTAAGAACAAAGTCAAAAGATGACCAGGGCATGCCGGAAGACACTTTAACTAAAAAAAAGCTTAGACGTATGAAAAATACTGCAGAGCTTTATATTGCCTTTAATCATTATGAAGGTCCGGCCAGGCTGGATGCTGTCTGCATTATTCTGGATAACTCTGACAGAATAAATCATCTTGAACATTATGAGGGGGTTGGATAATCTCCCTTTGCACTACATCAAAGCCTCTAAGGCGATTCAGGGTAAAGGCCAATTCGAAGGGACGGAATTCGGCAAAATGCCCTGATATCCGGTCACTCAGAAGATCGAGACCGTGTGCATCAATATCTTTCATGACCTGATTCACAATTTCTTTTAGGGAAGACTTCCGATCCATATACTTTCTCGAATAATCCATAGCATATCCCAGAGCTTTTGTTTGCGACAGCTCAATCAATTGCTCCAGATCAGTCAAATCTATAATGTTTTTTCCAAAATTTAATCTGTGAATTTCTTTTGCATATATCCTCTTTTTACCGTATTCATTAGAGGGATTTATACTATCGGGAAGAGGAATGCGTTCTTTGATATGAAAAGGATTGTTTTCTTCTTCTCTGATCCTGTTTACAGGTGACTTTCGGGATATTTCATGGGCTTTATCAGTGACATCAAGGGGCTCATATTTAATCATTTGAATAACATGGTCCGATACATCAAAATAATCTCCAACACCTCCCAAAACCAAAATTGTTGATATCTGCTTTTCAGAATACAGCTTACTAACTTTATCAATAAATGCGGTAATCGGTTCATCGTCTTTCCGGACCAGCTGCTGCATTTTAAAATCACGAATCATAAAGTTCGTTGCACAAGTATCTTCATCCATTAATAATACCTTAGCGCCAATTTCAATAGCTTCAATGAGACTTGCCGCCTGGGAAGTACTTCCACTGGAATTCTCTGTAGAGAACTCGGTGGTGTTCTTCTGAAATGGAAGATTTCGAATAAACCCTGAAATATCTGTTTTGACAACAGGCCTTCCGCTATACGCTCTAACCTTTACAGTTTCCATAAGGGACACACATTGTTCTCTTCCATCACCTGGGATATGGTTATAGCACCCAAATTCAAGGGCATTTAACAGTGTGGATTTACCATGATAACCGCCTCCTGCAATCAGCGTGATTCCTTCAGGGATTCCCATACCTGAAACCAAACCGGCATTGGGCAGTTCTATTTCTACTTTTAGACTTTCCGGTGATCTAAAAGGCACTGCAGTCTCTCGGCTCATTGCCCGGTCGCTGGAACCGCTTTTTCTGGGTAATATGGAACCATCGGCAATAAAGGCCACAAGTCCAAATGCATCCAGTTTATTTCGGAGATACTCAGCGTCTTTGGCTGTTTTAATGTGCTGCAGAAGATCTCCGGGTCTAAGATTTTTTTTAAACAAAGATAATTCAATAATTTTCGGGAGCTCTTCAAAAAGCATTTCTTCTGCTGTTTTGGAATTTATATTTCTACCTGAAGCCGGCAAACCTAAAAAACAGCGTACTTCGATCACCTCATCATCTATCACCACACAATTTCTATCCAATATTGCCTGGCCAGGCTGATTGATGGTAATGACTCCACTGAATCCTGTTCCCCGCCTGCCCTTTGAAATATCCGCACTTGCACGATAGAATCGGCGGGTTAGAAAATCCCGAAAAGCAATCTCCTCTAATTTTGAATCCATTTTAATATTGATAATCCGCTTATCCATACGATTGACCCGGATACAATAAATTCCTGTATGGGGCGGCGCATAGGGATCTTTTGGGATTTGATGGATAATCAGCTTATAGCCTGAAAAATCATATTCACCCCGAAGGGACTGATAACCTCCGTAATCTTTACCTTCAAGAGATTCCAGTTTACTTTTAAGAATTTTCTCAGTAAACATACTTTAAGTTAACTCTATCCATTTAAATCCCCGCCTGTTCTATCAAGCTACAGCCTTATATCTCTAATTGCAAGAATATAAAAAAGTAATTATCTTTTGAAATAATTCATAAGAATATAGGAACTTACCCCTGGAATCCTGATATCTGAAGTTTCTTCCGTATATATAATGTCTATTGTATCTGCAATGACAGAAAGACTCCGGGTCCTGATAATTCTTTTAATATTCTCATAGAGAAATGGATTTCCATCAATAATACTCCCCCTTAGAATAATTACTTCCGGGTTTAGAATATTGGCAATGTCCGTCAATTTCCCTCCAATATAACCGGCTACTTCAAGAAAAATATTTCGAACAAAACGATCACCATTGTTAGAAGCTTTAATTACATCTTCAATTTTTATTTTAGTTTTATCACCGTCGCACAAATTGACAATATCACTGTAAACTCCGCTGGTTATCCCCTCTCTGCATCTCTCAAGAATAAACTGCTCAGTAGCTACAGTTTCCAAACACCCCCTGTTTCCACAGGTGCATATGGCGCCGTCAGGAACAACATTTGTATGGCCAATTTCACCAACAAAACCTTTTTTCCCAAAATATATTCTATCATTAAGGACCATCCCCATGCCTACTGTTTCGGAAAGCCAGATACAGACAAAATTTTCCACTTTAATGCCGCGACCGTAGAATTTCTCCCCAAGAGCTCCGGCGTCGATATCATTAATAAGAAAAAAGGGAAGATTAAACCTGGATTCTACCAATTCTTTAAGATGTATATCCTGCCAGTCCCGGGCAAGGAGATATTCATAGGATATCCCCTTTTCCATATCCATATAATCACCCATTCCCAAACCAACACCAAAGATACGTTTTCCTATCTCTTCAGCCTTTGTTTTTAAATTTATAATAAGCAGAAACAGACCTTCCAGAAGTTGATCTTTGGAAATTCCCTTTGTGGTGGGTATAGATAATTCATAAATAGTTATTCCTGCGGGATTCACAAGAGCACCATGTATATTGGAAAGGTTAAAAATCAGAGCAATATTAACCCCGATTTCAGGATCAAACTCAAGGAATATAGATCTTCGCCCACCTGTGGATTTATTTAGACCACTCTCCCTGACAAGACCAATCTCAATAAGCTTATTAATATACTTTACAATAGAAGATGGACTAAGATTTAATTTAGACGAAAGCTCTCCCCTGGTTATTTCCGATGAGGTTAGTATGCTGTTGAGGATATCTGCCATCCTCTCTTTCTGAATATTACCATAATCATCCAGCATATCAGCCTCCCGCCAGTATATTAGTTTTTTTACTAATAAAAATCAATCTTTACATATTTTTTTATAATTATACTGGGTATATCAATTACTTTATTGACTTTTTACTTTAAGTATACTATTTTTACATTAGTTAAATGTATTTTTATTCTATATATAAAACAAGGAAAAAGTTTAATGAAAGGAAATGCAATTATTGGGCAGTCAGGAGGTCCTACTTCTGTTATTAACTCGTCCATGGCGGGTGTCATCGAAACAGCAATGGCATCAGATAAAATTGATAAAATATATGGTATGAATTACGGAATAGAAGGTTTTTTAGACAAACAGCTTATTGATCTTAAAAATCAAAAACAGGAAGTTTTAAAAGGCCTGCGAAACACACCTTCCTCTGCTCTTGGTTCATCCCGTTACAAACTGACAGATGATGATCTGCCCATTATCCTGGATATATTGATAAAGTATAATATTAGATACTTTTTCCTTATTGGCGGTAACGACACTATGGATACAATCTATAGAGTGGAGAAGTACTGCAAAAATAACAATTATGAACTAATGGGTATAGGAATACCAAAAACTGTGGACAACGATCTTTACGGGACCGATCACACCCCGGGATTTCCTTCTGCAGCCAGATACAATATGCTGAGCGTAGCTCAATCCGGAGTC
>DAOWMA010000053.1 GCA_030643345.1 Spirochaetaceae bacterium | reverse complement strand
TCCATAAAAACCTCACAATTAAATGTAATCCATTTGTAATCAGGTTGCAATACCATGTATTACCAGTTATCATAATAGACATGGAAAATATCAAAGTTTTATCAGTTGGCGGCTCCATTGTAGCTCCTGATGCAGTTGACAAGGTGTTTCTTATAAGTTTCAGACAGGCAATTCTGGAATATCTTGATGAGGATACAGACAGAAAGTTAGTTTTTGTTGTCGGTGGCGGCGGACCTGCCAGAGCTTATCAAAAAGCTTATAGAGAAATAGTAAAGAATCCCGATTCCAATTCTCAGGATTGGATAGGCATTATGGCAACAAGGCTGAACGGGGAGCTTCTTAAAGGAGTATTCGCTGATGAATGCCCTGATCCTGTTGTAACTGATCCGACGTCAATTAAAACTTTTAAAGGGAGAATACTGATTGCTGCAGGATGGAAGCCTGGCTTCTCTACAGATAATGATTCTGTCCTGCTGGCAGAAAATATTGGCGCAGAACAAGTAATTAATTTATCTAATATAAAGAAAGTATACTCTGCTGATCCCAGGCTTGATCCGGATGCTATTCCCTTAGATAATATTAGCTGGGCAGAAATGAGGAAGCTTGTTGGTGATAAATGGGTCCCTGGAGTTAATGTCCCCTTTGATCCTGTTGCAACAAAAAGGGCTTCTGAATTGAACTTAACTGTAATAACAGCTGCTGGGAATGATATTGAAAATATAAAGCATATACTTTCAGGGGATGATTTCGAAGGTACAACCATAGGACCGGAATAATGGAAAGAAAACTAAATTTTCCTGATGTTTTCAGTATTGCATCCGGGGCAATGATCAGTTCCGGTATATTTGTTCTTCCGGCCATTGCATACAGTCATACTGGATCTTCACTGTTTATCTCCTATCTGATAGGCGGTGTAATAGCCCTGATTGGGATTTTAAGTATAGCTGAACTTTCAACTGCAATGCCTAAAGCCGGAGGTGATTATTACTTCGTCTCCAGAAGCTTTGGTCCTCTTCTCGGGACCATTAACGGTTTTCTAAGCTGGTTTGCTCTATCTTTAAAAAGTGCATTTGCGATTTATGGTTTGTCTGGTGTTCTTTATCTGCTTACAGGACTAAGTGTACCCCTTATAGGTATGGTAGCAACAGTATTGTTTGTGTTATTGAATATTGTTGGTGTTAAAGAGGCTGCATTACTGGAACTGATACTTGTTGCATTTCTAATATCTATAATGATTGCTTATATTATTATGGGGTTTCCTTTGGTTAATAAAGCATATTTTATTCCTTTAGCTCCTATGGGGTTTAATTCCATCCTTTCTACAGCTGCGTTTGTATTTGTATCTTTTGGAGGGTTACTTAAAATTGCCAGTATTGCTGAAGAGGTCAAGAATCCCGGGAAAAATATCCCCCTTGGTATGCTTGTTTCTGTGATTGTAGTTACCCTTTTGTATGTATTTATGATTTTTGTTACAACTGGTATATTGAGTCCTGATAAATTTAACAGTTCAATGTTTCCTATTTCAGACGCTGCCCGGATATTTGCAGGAAGACCGGGATATATTGCCATTACCATTGCATCCTTCATGGCTTTTATTACAACCGCCAACGCAGGGATTATGGCTGCTTCCCGTTATCCATTGGCCATGAGCAGAGATAACCTGATACCCGGGAGTATATCCAGGGTCTCTCTGCGGTTTAATACACCTGTTATTTCAATTCTTGTAACTGGTGTATTCATTATTCTTGCTCTTCAGATTGATCTTGAAATTCTGGTCAAGTCAGCATCATCGGTAATTCTGATTGCGTATATTCTTTCTAACATCTCGGTAATTATCCTAAGAGAGAGCAAGTTAACAAATTACAGGCCTGTTTTTAAAGTGCCTCTTTATCCATATATCCCCATTTTGAGTATTGTTATCTATCTATTTCTGCTAATTGATCTTGGTACGGAAGCTATCGAAATAAGTCTGGTGTTCATTTTTGCCAGTGTTCTTGTTTATCTGCTTTATGGAAGAAAGAGGTCAAAAAAGGAATTTGCACTTCTGTATCTTCTTAAAAGAATTATAGACAGCAGGATGCCTCAGCATGGTCTTGAGTCAGAGCTTCGGGAGGTTATCCGTCACAGGGAAGGGATACTGGATGATAAATTTGATCGAATGGTAAAGGATTCTGTTGTTTTGGATCTTGAGGAGCATTTTACCCTGGATGATTTCTTTAAAAGGATTTCGGGCCCTCTAGGTTCTGATCTTAAAATGGAAAGTGAAGAAATATTCAGACTTCTGAAGAAAAGAGAAAATGAAAGCTCTACAGCAATCAGTTCTTTTGTGTCAATTCCTCATATTATTCTTGAAGAAACTGAAGTTCTTCATATGATGATTGTAAGATGTCGGGGAGGTGTAGGTTTTACTAAATCAGAAAAATCTGTAAAAGCTATATTTCTGATTGTGGGCAATGAAGGGGAGAGAGTATTGCATCTCAGACTTTTGGCATCCATTGCAACTCTTGTGCAGGAGAAAGGGTTTGAAGAAAAATGGCTGGAAGCAAAGGATATAAACCATCTTAGGGATATGATATTACTTAGCAATAGAAAACGATACCCGAAAACCAGATCATAGAGGTAGACAATTAGCAGCTGGCACATTTAGATATTGTTTACCGGATAGGCAGGCTTCCCTTCCTTAAAACAGCTTCTTCTTCAGAATAGTTTCCATATCTGTCATCTGTAACTACAACTTTGTACATAAATTATCTCCTTTATGGACTATACATGTAATTCCCTTTATCTTCCGGATTTTAAATATTATAACTTTGTTTGGCTTGTAAAAATATTAGTTTATGATACAATGTTACAAATAGTTGAACACTATTTCAGATATTGGAACAGTTGCAGTGGAGTTTTTAAGTGAGTAATTCGGTAAAAAAAGCTTTTGAGATTATTAAATATATTTCGAATAATCAGGGTAAACTATCTCTAAGTGAACTTGGACGACAGTTGGGGATGAACAAGACAACCTTATTCAGGTATCTTGAAACCCTTGAATTATTAAATATCCTGGAGAAAAGAGATTCAAACTGGTACCTGGGAATAGAACTTTTCTCTCTTGGTCATAAAGTAGATGCAAATAACCGTATTGTGGATAGAATCCACCCTCAACTAGAGGAAATCAGTCAGCGTCTTAATGAGACTGTCAATCTTGTAGGCATGTATGATAATTCGGCTTTGTATCTGGACAAAGTGGAAAGCAGCAGAGAGCTGCAGATGAGATCAAAACTGGGAGATCATCTGCCCCTTCACTGTACATCTCTTGGCAAAGCAATTCTTTCATCCATGCCCACAGACAAAGTTGATGTAATTCTTAGTTTAATAGAGCTTAAACCATATACTGAACATACTGTAACCAGTATCCCGGAGCTTAAAAAACAGATAGAGTTTGTAAAAACTAATGGCTATAGTCTTGAAAAAGAGGAGCTTGAACCCGGACTGTCCTGTATTGCGGTTCCTTTACATATTAAATCTATTAATTTTTACGGTGGACTTAGTTTTTCCGGTTCTCCTTATCGGTTTATTGATGAGAAAGTCAAAGAACTATCAGCTGAGCTTATGTCATTGTCTGATAAAATTCTTAGAAGTTTCTAAAATAACTTTTATACTCAAACTTAAACCTTTACAAAAGAAATATTTATGTTATAATGTTTCAATTAACAGAACGTAGTTTCGTATAATGAAACAAAAACTATGCTATACAGGAGTAATATATGATCAAAGTTCGATGGTTGGGAAGAGGTGGACAGGGAGGTTTTACTGCTTCCAGGTTGCTGGGTAAGGCTGCTTCCATTTTTGAAGGAAAGTATGCTATGGCTTTTCCATCCTTCGGCCCTGAACGAAGAGGGGCTCCTGTTCTGGCATTTACCAGAATTGATGACAGGAAGATTACAGATAGAAGTGAATTTTCAGAATATGATTATTTGGTTGTAATGGATGAAACCCTCCTGGATGAGAGTGCGGTTGGGGGGTTGGTCAGTGATGGCTCTGTTATTCTCAACAGTTCTTCTGATAGATATGCCAATAGGGATTTTAATGGGCGGAAAGTTATTGCTATTGATGCTACAACCCTTGCTCTTGAAATACTGGGTTTTCCAATTACAAATACTGCCATGTTTGGTGCCCTTGTGGCTGCTTCCGGTGTAGTAACCCTTGCTTCAGCTTTAAAAAGCATTGATACAGAAATGAGACCGTCAATTGCAGAGAAAAATAAAAAAATTGTTCAGAAAGCTTATAAAATGGTAAGGGAGAATAGATGTTAAAACCCGAAATAAAAAATTATGTTACTCCAAAACATATAAGAGATTATCCTACAGGACCCTCCTTTGAGGCTGGCCATCTTGTCAGTATAAATGCAGGATGGCGAACATTCAAACCTGTTGTAGATATTAATGTCTGCACTGGCTGTTATCAGTGTTATCTTCTGTGTCCTGATGGTGCAATATCTAAAACTGATAATAAAAAAATAGAATTTGATTACAGTTTTTGTAAGGGCTGCGGAGTGTGTGCCCATGAGTGCAGTTTTAATGCCATTTCTATGGTAAAAGAGGAGCTCACCAAATGAAGACACAGATGAGTAAGCAGAAGGTGTTTATATCCGGTGATGAAGCTGTTGCTTTGGGAGTCCGTCTTGCAAGACCCCATGTTATTTCTGCCTACCCGATTACACCCCAGACAATAGTTGTAGAGCGTTTGTCAGAGAT
The DNA here is from genome assembly GCA_030643345.1 of Spirochaetaceae bacterium. Taxonomy (GTDB): domain Bacteria; phylum Spirochaetota; class Spirochaetia; order B11-G9; family B11-G9; genus JAJRQE01. Next base: position 4,515 of record DAOWMA010000053.1, on the reverse strand, counting down.
GGTCGAGGACGGCTCTTTAAAAGCCAGGTATATACATGTAGAATCGGAACATTCTGCAATGTCTGCGGCCATGGGTGCAAGTGCGGTAGGTGCCAGAGCATTTACGGCTACATCTTCCCAGGGACTTCTCTATATGGCAGAGGGGATGCATTATGCCAGTGGCGGAAGAATGCCGATAGTTATGATGAACGCCAATAGATCTCTTGCTCTTCCCTGGAGTATTTTTGGTGACCACCGGGATTCACTATCCATGCTTGACAGCGGGTGGATTCAGGTTTATGTGGAAGATGCTCAGGAAGCTTTGGATATGACAATACAGGCTTTTCGTATTGCTGAGGATGCTGCAGTTCTGACTCCCTTTATGATAAATCTTGATGGTTTTATTCTGACTCATACATACGAGATTGTTGATATTCCTGATCAGAGTAAAGTTGATTCATTTCTCCCTGTTTTTAAAACACCGAATAAAATGAGTCTTGAAAAACCAAAAAGTATGGGGTTTAGTACAAGCCCTGCAGATAATATGGAATTTAAGTATCAGCAGCATAAAGCTATGCTGGATGCAAAGGACATTATTCATTCTGTGGATAAAGAGTTTGGAAAAACTTTTGGAAGATCCTATGGAGGAATGATTGACAGCTATAATTGTGAAGATGCGGATTATGTACTTGTTACTGCCGGCAGCGTGACAGGAACTGCACGGATTGCAGTTGATAATCTTAGATCCAGAGGAATAAAAGCAGGGTTAGTTAAGCTTCGCTATCTTCGTCCTTTTCCTGATGAAGAGGTTAGAGCTGCTGCAGGAGATGTTAAAGCCATTGGTGTTTTGGATAAGGATATCTCCTTCGGATATGAGGGGACTATTTTTACAAATGTCAATTCAGCACTGGCTCATTTAAGTATAAGACCTGTATCTATAAACTTTATTGCAGGTCTTGGCGGCAGAGATATTTCAATAAAGGATATTGAAGGGATATATCATGATCTTGAGGAAGCAGTAACTGTGGGAAAAGATAAGAGTTTTGCAAAGGTTAGATATGTCAATATGGGAGTAGAAATAGATGGTTGATATAAAGAAAATTACTGCAAAAAATATGACAGATAAGGAATTCTTTTTTGGTCATAAAGCCTGTGCCGGGTGCGGAGGCAGTCTGGCAGTAAGATTAGCCATGAAGGTTTTTGGTGAAAAGACTTTTGCTGCTTTACCTGCTGGTTGTATGTCTGCAGTAGGGTTTATCTTTCCCCAGATGGCATTTCTTAACAATGCAATAATTTCAACATTTCCAGGGACAGGTTCAATGCTTTCCGGTATGCGGGCAGGATTAGATGCTCTTGGATTTCATGACACTCATGTTGTCGGATTTGCCGGTGATGGTGGAACTGCTGATATTGGACTTCAGGCACTTTCAGGAGCAATTGACCGGGGGGATAGGATTATCTATATCTGTTATGATAATGAGGCCTATATGAATACTGGTGTACAGAAAAGCGGACTTACGCCTTACGGGACAAAAACAACTACATCTCCTGCTGGAAAAAATCTTTCAGGAGCTGTTACTCATAAAAAGAATTTATTCGAAATAATAGCTGCTCACGATATAGCTTATGCAGCTACTGCAAGTGTTGGATATCCACAGGATTATTTAAACAAACTATCAAAAGCAGCCCGGGTAAATGGTACTTCCTATATTCATATCTATGCTACATGTCCTACCGGATGGGGAACTCCCACAGAAACCTCAGTATCTCTGGCAAAAGAGGCTGTGGACTGTGGTTTGTGGTATCTGGCAGAGTATGAGAACAGCACGTTTAAAATAAACAGAAAATTAACCAAACCGGAATTACTTAAGGAGCATCTGTTAAAGCAGGGTCGATTCAAACATCTTACAGATGAGGATATCAAGGTTATAGAATCTGAAAGAGACCGGAAGTGGGAGCGAATGTTGGAAAAGTGGGGTTAAATCAGGAGATTAAGAAATCAATCATGGATGCTTACATACGATAGTGAGGGTGTCTGTGGATATCATGAATCTTCGGATGAACAAGCTTGTTGAAATCCTTTAAATGCATCCTGATTAGTTCCATGTGAGACCCTGCATTGAAGGCAATATCTTCATCGTCTTCAAGTGCGCTGTCGGCATAAACGGGAACCTGATAAAGATTTCCGAACGGCGGCATTGCACCTATGGTACAGTCCGGAAAAATATCCTCCATATCCTCTTCCATGGCAAGCTTGATTTTCTTTGCCCCTGAAATTTGTTTAATACGCCTGAAATCAACTTTCATAAATGCCGGAAGAACTGCAAGGGCTGTTTCTCCATCCAGTTTGATCATAACACTTTTTGCAAGTTCTTTACCCTTTATATGGGCACTTGCTGCCGTTTCCTGAGCTGTGTAAGTCCTTGGGTGAGTAATCTTTTCATACCAGACATGATTTTGTTTAAGGTAATTCTCCAGTTTCTTCAATACCATGATTCCCTCCTGTTAGATCAGTCATTTTATTAGAATATTTTAAGGCTCCTGTTATCAGTTTGCCTTATTTTTCTGACTGTCTTTTCCCCATGCTTGCCCATATGAATGTATTTATGATAGGTAGTATCTACAATTTGATTAATAAAATGGGGAAGATTTGAATGTTCCCATGTTTCCATAAATTTTTTTGAGTTTATCAATTTTGGACTTAATGCATATTTCACTTTCATATTAGGTTTGAATATAACGTCATCATTTGAAAATGATAAACTATGCTGAAATGCCTGATTAAGAAATGTAGAAATACTATGGGAAAATACCATTTCCAGATCTTTTCTATTTTCACTTAGATCAACTTTTTTTCTGATAGAGCTCATACATTTGCGTTCAATTTTCTCAAAATTCACAAACGAAACCCAATTCATGAGGTCCCTCCATACTATATGAGTAATCCAACTTCCTATTCTTATATAGTAATAAATTTAAACTGTGATTACAAATTTATTAAAGATAATCCCGGAGAGAGCTATTTGCGCTGTATCCGTATTAAGTCTTTTTGTGTATCTAAAAACCTCGGAGATAAAATCAGTTCCTGTATGAACTGAGAAGAGTATCAATACTTTTTTGATCGATTACAATTCCAGGTGCTATTGTTAATCCTGCTTCGGTCATGAGTACTGCACTGATTTGATCTGAAGAGATCCCCCTTGAAATTGCCATTTCAATCCTGTCTGAGACAGTATCGTTTGCAATATTACTTACATTTCTATTCATCATTTACTCCTTAGGTCGCATAGGCGAGCAGCAAACTTGTTTGCGACCAGCCTGCAGTTATTATCGGAGTTTTTCCTCTTTACATAATCACTTATAGAGTTTAGGAATATACAGATGAAGACAAGAACATTTATTTCTACAGGGCACCTGATAGATTCAGGTATTATGTCCGAAATATTTAATACCATCATGAATGAAGGTGCTGAGTATGAAGTTACTTCCTTTGAGATAGGTAAGAGAAAAAGTGAAAAATCAAAACTGGAGCTTATTCTAAAATGTAAGGATATTGAAAAACTTGAGACTCTTTCCAGCAGGCTTACAGCTCTGGGAGCTTACGAAAAGGGTGCTGTAGAATCTGTTTTTAAACCAGCCCCAAGGGACTTCAATGTTCCGGAAGATTTTTATTCCACTTCCAATCACCGTACAGAGATTTTTCTTAATGGAAAATGGAGTTCAGTTGATTCACAGCGTATGGATGCAATAATTGTTTTAAAGGATTCCGACCCTGTATGTATAAAATTGAGGGACATTAAAGAGGGGGATTCTGTTCTTTGCGGGAGTGAATCTGTTCGTGTTTTTCCTCCTGCATCTGATATAAGGGAATCCGGTTTTGGTTTCATGTCCAATGATGTCTCTTCCGAGCGGAGTGACAACATTGCTGTTGTAAAGATTGCGGAAGAATTGAAGTATCTAAAAAAAGAGGGAGGGAAAGCTATTGTTGTAGCTGGTCCTGTTGTAATACATACAGGTGGTGGTGGTGCTCTTGCAGGTCTGGTCAGGGATGGCTGGATTCAAGGCCTTTTAGGTGGTAATGCTATTGCAGTTCATGATATTGAATCCTGCTTCTATGGAACATCTCTTGGTGTAGATCTCGAGACAGGAAAGCAGGCAGTTGGCGGTCATTTTCATCATATGAGGGCAATTAATAAGATAAACCATTATGGATCAATAAAAAATACAATAGAAGCCGGAGTACTTAAATGCGGCCTTATGTATGAAATTATTAAGGCAGATATACCGTACAGTCTGGCAGGGTCTATTCGGGATGATGGTCCATTACCGGAAACTGAAATGGATATGATAAAAGCCCAGGGGGCTTATGCTGAGATAATTAAAGATACGGATATGATAATAATGCTTTCTACAATGCTTCATTCAATAGGTACCGGGAATATGACTCCCTCCTGGGTAAAAACAGTCTGTGTGGATATCAATCCATCTGTTGTTACTAAACTTTCTGACAGAGGAACCAGTCAGGCTGTGGGTATT